>NZ_JAMQQG010000315.1:17310-26149 GCF_023716925.1 Frankia sp. R82 | reverse complement strand
CAGAGCACGCAGCAGGTCGAGGTCGCGGCGACGGCGGTCGGCGGCGGCAGCGGCCGGGCTGCGATCGCAGCCGGTGCCAGCGGCACGCGCCAGCCCGCGCGAGCAGGGGTGGCGGCCCGAGTCGGCGGATCAACGGGGGCCGCGGGTCGTTCGAACGGCACGACGCGGGTCGCTGCGAGCCGCCCCGGCGCCGGCCCGCGGACCAGTCCGGCGAGCCCCGCGACGCGTCCGGCGGTGACGGCCGCGTCCCGGCCGCCCCGGGTCGGCACGCCCAACCCGCCGACCCGCACCGGCGGCCAGTGAACAAGATCCGAACAGCGACCGGCACACCGTCCCGCGCCACGGCCGGAGCAGCACGACCCAGGCACAACCCGAAACACCGTCCGCAACAATGCGGCGCCGAGCGGTGAAGGAGCGAGTGAGGTAGTCGATGGTCGCGGAACGCAGTTACCGGTTCGGGCCGTTGGAGCGCGGCGGGATCATGCTGGGCATGCGCTGGCCACAGCTCGGCCTGATGATCGGCGTGATGCTGTGCGTTCTCGGCGCGCTGCGCTCACCACTGATCACCGTCCCGATCTGGGTGCTGTTCGCCCTGGCCCTGCTGTTCGTCGCGTTCGTCCGGGTGGAGGATCGTAACCTCGACCAGTGGGTGCCGATCCTTTTCGGCTTCACGATGCAGAAGGTGACGGGCGAATCGGTGTTCCGTGGCGCGTTCTTCCGGCTCGGTTCCGGCGATGACCAGCTCAGTCGTACGGTCCTCCCCGGACCGCTGTCCTCCCTGGTGATGCTGTCCGTCCCGGTGGGTGGCGGGCGCTACGTCGCCATCGTCAAGGATGCGAAGAAGCAGACCTACACCGCTGTTCTGCAGGTACGGGGCAGCCAGTTCGCGCTGCTGGAATCCGGGGACCAGCAGGCCCGGGTCGATGCCTGGGGGGAGCTGCTCGCCGGGCTCACCTCCGGTGGTGGCCGGCTGTCGCGGATCCAGTGGCTGGAACGCACCCTGCCCGACTCCGGTGACCAGCTGCAGCGGCACTGGCGGGTCCGCGGTCACCACGACGACTCGTGGGTGGCCAACGCCTACCAGCAGGTGATCGACGCGGCCGGCCCGGTCGCCCAGCGGCATGAGACCTACCTGTCGTTCCAGCTGCGGGCCAAGGACGCCCGCCGGGCCATCCAGCGGGCCGGCGGCGGCGATCAGGCGGCCTGCGCCGTCCTGCTCGGTGAACTTCGCACGATGGAGGCGGCGCTGGCCCGCGCGTCCATCAACACGGTGGGCTGGCTGCCGCCACGGGCGCTCGCCGCCGTCATCCGCACCACCTACGATCCGTACTCGATCGAGATGATCGACGCCCGTGGTGGGGCGAGCACCGACCTGGCCGGTGGTCTGAAGGGTCTCGCGTCCGGCATCGACCCGGCCGTCGCCGGACCTGTACGCACCGTCACAGCCTGGGATCACTACCGCACGGACTCCGGCTTCCACACCACCTACTGGATCAACGGATGGCCGCGGGTTCCGTCGCCGGCGGCGTTCCTCGCCCCGCTGCTGATGGAGACCACCTGCCGGCGTACCGTGTCCCTGATCGTGGAGCCGCTCCCCGGACGTAAGGCGGAGAAGTCGGTGAACCGGCGACGAATGGCCCACCTCGGTGAGCAGCAGATGCGAGACAAGGTCGGCAAGGTCACGACCCAGCGGGACGTTGCCGAGGCGGACGAGGTCGAACGCCGCGAGCAGGAACTCATCGCCGGGTTCGGCGCGTTCCGCTTTCACGGGTTCGTCACCGTCTCCGCCGACGACCTCGACGGCCTCGCCGATGCGTGCGGCGAGGCGGAGACCCTGGCCTCCCGCAGCCGCCTGGAGATGGTGCGGCTCGTCGGCGAGCAGGACCAGGGTTTCAGCGTCGGTGCGCTACCCCTGGCAGTAGGAGTGGCATGAGCCCAGCGCACGACGGTGACACCAACCAGTACGGCGACACCGACCGACACAGCGGCGCCAACGGATATGGCGACGCCAACGGGTACGGCGACGCGGACGAAGTGCTCGACTTCGACCAGTTCGACCCGCCCAGCTATGACGAGGCCGGCTACGACCCGGACGGCTACGAGGCGGCGGCCTACGAGGCCGCGTCCCACGACCCGGGGCGCGACGCCGAGGGTTTCGTCGATCTGGGTGGCGGCCCGCGTCGCCCGCGTAGTTCCGCCCGCGGGCAGGCAGCCCAGCCCTCGCCGCGCCGCGGCCGTCGGGCCGAGAAGGCCGCCGCCACCGCCGAGAAGGCGGCGATGCGCCGGGCTCAGGCGGCCCTGCGCCGCGGCGCGCAGCCACCTCGGCTGATCGGGCAGTTCGCCGGGCGCAACTACCACAGGCTGCGGCTGCCGGCGCACATGGAGACAACCGCGCAGATCGCCGGCATCTACCCGTTCGTCGTCGACTCGGGGCTCGACGCCCCCGGGATGTACATCGGCCGGCACGTCTGGTCGGGCAACTCGTTCGATTTCGACGTGTTCGAGCTGTACCGCCAGCAGGTCATCGAGAACCCGAACTTCGCCGTGTTCGGCGCGGTCGGTTCCCGCAAGTCCGCGCTGCTCAAGACGCTGATCTCGCGGGGTGCGGCGTTCGGCTACCAGGCCGCGGTGCCCTGTGACCCCAAGGGCGAGTACACCCGGCTCGCCCGCCGGCTCGGCTGCGAACCCACCTACATCGGCCCCGGCATGGCCACCCGGCTCAACCCGCTGGACGCCCCGCCACGACCGCGTGGCATCGCCGACGCCGACTGGGCCCGAGAGGTGAAGCGGGCCCGCTCGGCGCTGCTGTCGTCGCTGATCGAGACGGCGAAGGGGGTGCCGCTCACCCCGGCCGAGCACACCGCCGTCGACCTCGCGCTCGACGTCGTCACCCGGCAGATCACCGGTGCCGACCCCGACCGCTGGGCCACCCCGCTGCTGCCCCACGTCCTCGAGGCGATGACCGACCCCACCGACGCGGACTGTGTCGACCTGCCGATGACGGCCACCGAGCTGCGCGACGCCTCCCGGGACGCCACCCTCACCCTGCGTCGGCTCACCCACGGCGCACTCGGCGGTCTGTTCGACGGACCGACGACGTCCCCGTTGGACTTCGACCGGCCGATCGCCGTGCTGAACCTGGAACGGGTCCAGGGCAGCGACGAGATGATCGCGCTGATCATGACCTGTGCGCAGGCGTGGATGGAAGCAGCGCTGATGCGCCAGGACGGCGTGCAGCGCTACGTCGTCTACGACGAGTGCTGGCGGCTGATGCGCTTTGCCGGGCTGGTGCGCCGACTGTCCGCACAGCAGAAGCTCGCCCGGCAGTGGGGCTGTGCGAACGCGATCGTCGCGCACCGCATCTCCGACCTGCTCTCCGCCTCCCCCGACTCGGTGGAGATCGCCAAGGGTCTGCTCGCGGAGACGGCGATCCGCATCCTCTACAAGCAGGCCTCCGACCAGATCTCCGACACCCAGGAGGCCCTGGGCCTCACCGACGTCGCGGCCGACCTGCTGCCGCGGCTCGACCCCGGGTTCGCGCTGTGGCTCATCGGCGCCCGGGCCTTCTACGTCGAACACGTCGTCGGCGACCTGGAGATCCCGGTCGTGCTGAACGGGTCGAAGATGCACGGCGAGGTCGACGACACCAACCTGACGCCGGACGACCTCGACCCCGCCGAACTCGACCCGCCGGGCCTCGAAGCCACCCTGCCATCCGGGCCCGGCGCGTTCGGAACCGCGACGTTCGGTGGCGGTCTGCCCGCCGCCGACGGCCTGGCTGTCGGTCATGGGGATGACGACGAGCCGGACGGCGGCGGCGAGCCGTACTCCGGTGACTACGGCTATCCCTCGGTGGAGCCCAGCTCCGCCGGCTGACGCAGCCCGTCGACCGACAGGGCCGACGGCGGGGGCCAGTCCAGGCCGATCGGGTTGGGCCAGGTGAACCCGCCGCCGTGGGCCACCCGTTCGGCCAGCCCGTAAAGCGTCTCGTACAGCTCGTCGCGTTCCGGTCGCGACAGCGCCCGGTACGGCGGGGCGGCGAGCAGGTCGGTGACGTTCTCGATCTCGGCGCTGGCCTGCGAACCGAGCGAGGTCAACGAACCGTCCGGATGCAGCCAGCCGCGCCCGACGAGGTTACGCACCGCATTCGACCACTCCCGTTCGCTCCAGCCTCGCGACATCCGGGACTGTTCGGCGGGGCTGCGCCCCGTCGCCGAGGCGAGCACGAGCGCCTCACACGGCCCGACCTCGGAACGCACCAGGGCGGCGATGTGCCCATCGCCACGATGTTCCCGCAGGACGGTCAATGCCTGCCACAGGGCGAGGTGCGGCTCACCCGGAATCGGCAGGGCCGCGTTCGCCGCTGCCATCGGCCGGCCCGCGGTCACCGTGGCCGCGGCCACCCGACCGGCCAGTTCCGCGGCCCGACGCACCGCCGCGCCCGTCGCCTCCAGGCCCCACAGATCGCGCAGCACGTCGTCCATGGCCGCGAGCCGCGCGTCCAGCAGCCGTGCCGGCGACGAGTAGGCCCAGACATCCGGCACGGACCTGGCGATCCGCCGGGGTGCGAACGTGTAGAAGGCCGCGGTGATCGCCGAGGCCGAGGCCGCGCCGAGCGGGGCCGCCCGCATCCCGACGTAGCTCATCCAGAATCCGTGGCAGCCGGCCTCCGCACCGAACCGAGCCACCGCCGGATGGAAGTAGATGACCGCGTGGATTGGTTCGGCCACCTCCCAGCTCCGGCGCGCGTCGTTCGCGTACGCCGCACCGAGCTCGTCCCGCTGTCTGCCGTCGCCCATGCAGTCCTCCCGACCGTGAGTCCACTCCAGACTCCCCCGCGGTGGCAGGCCTATGCCAGGAACAACGGTCACCGTCTGGCACCGACCGGCCGGCCTGGGCGGGCCACCGGGCCGCTTCCAGCGGGAACGTGCCGGAAACGCGATCGAAATGACCCTGGCCCGGTGACCACCCTGGTGCCGGTGGACCGCCGATCAATGCTGGAACGTCACCCGCAGGACCGCGCGGGCCAACGTGTGGAACGCGAGGTTGAATCCGACGACGGCCGGCGACACCTCGTCGTTGATCTCGAGCGTGGGAACGTCGACGGCATGCACCGTGAACACGTACCGGTGCGGCACGTCGCCCTGCGGCGGCGCGGCACCGCCGTACTCCTTCGTCCCCCAGTCGGCCCGGACGTGATAGGCGCCGGCGGGCAGCCCGGGAAAGTCACCGCTGCCCGCGCCGGTCGGCAGCTCGGTGGTGCTGGCGGGCAGGTCGACGAGGACCCAGTGCCAGAAGCCGCTGCCGGTCGGCGCGTCCGGGTCGAAGCAGGTCACGACGAAGCTCTGCGTCTGCTCCGGGGCACCGGACCAGGCCAGCTGTGGGGAGATGTTGTTTCCGCCAGCGCTGCCGTGCACCTGGGCCAGCGGCACGGTGCCACCGTCGACGAGGTCGGAGCTCACGACGGTGAACGTCGGACGGACGGGCAGCACGTCGTACGGATCCGGCGCGGTGCCGCGGTCGAGCAGGGACATGGTTCTTCCTTCCGGTGTGTGCTTCGCTGACAATCCGGAGACAGGCTCGTTATCTGCCGGTTCTACGCTTCGGATGAGGCGGTCGACACCGGCGGTGTGGCCCACGGACGAGAGGCAGCCGTGAAACTGGTCACCGCGGTTCTACGCCCGCATCGGGTCGACGACGTGCGCGCCGCGCTCGGCATCTTCGGCATCCAGGGTATGACCATCAGCCAGGTCACTGGTTTTGGCACGGAGCTGTGGCGCACCGAGACCTATCGCGGCCGGCGCTTCCACGACGAGTCGGTGCTGTCAGTGCGCCTCGAATGCGTTGTCGCCGATTCTGATGTCGAGGATGTGGTCGGCGTCATTCGAGGGGCGGCGGCGACGGCGTCGAGCGGGGCGGGGAAGATCTGGGTGCTGCCGGTCGACTCGCTGACCCGGGTGCGCACCGCCGAACGCGGGATGGATGCGTTGTGAGCGCACAGTCGTCCCACCCTTAAAGAGGTGAGACGATAGTCACATTATTGAAAATCTTGTGTGCTACCTGCATCTCTGCGGTCCGCTCCCGGCCGCGGCCGGGAGCGGACGGGCGACAGCCCCACGATGAGCCGATACTGTTGATGAGTCCCGGCGGGCGTCCCGCCGACTCCCCCCGTATCGGTGCGGAGCCCGCCGGGACCCGAAATCCCCAGCCTCCCCGCGAGCCACCTGCGCGAGGGGGCTTTTTCAGCTCTGACGACCGGCGGAGTGTCGCCCGCCGCTGCCGCCGCGCCGCATCTGCATCGTGGCGGACGAGTCGAACGGTTGGCCGTGCGGCTCCGACTCCAGCGACTCCGACTCCAGCGGCTCCAGCTCCTGCACACCGGATCCGTGGCCGCCGGCCACCCAGCCGTTGGCCCCCTGGCCGCCGGTGCCCTGCACGTCGGCGGAGTTCTGCCAGGTGCCACCCGGGTCACCCGCCGCGCCTGCGGCGGCGCCCGGGCCACCGGCGTGGTCGGCCGCGTTCGCGCCGCCCTGGGCGTGGCGACGGCGCCGGGCCCGCAGCATCTCGATGCCCATGGGCAGCACCGACACGGCCACCACGAGGATGAGCATCGCCTCGATGTTGTCGTGGATGAAGTTCACCGAGCCGAGGAAGTAGCCGAGCAGGGTGATCCCGCAGCCCCAGAGCAGACCACCGATGAGGTTGTAGATCGAGAAGATCCGGTAGTTCATCCCACCCACCCCGGCGATGACCGGAGTGAAGGTCCGCACGATCGGCACAAAACGCGCCAGTACGATCGACTTCGGGCCGTTCTTCTCGAAGAACGCGTTTGCCTGTTCGAGGTGCTCTCGCCGGAACAACCGGGAGTTCGGCCGGTTGAACAGCCCCGGGCCTATCCTGCGCCCGATGAGATACCCCACCTGGTCACCCGTCACCGCGGCCAGTCCGATGAGGATCATCGCCACGGGCAGCGGGGTGGAGACCTCGTCCCGGGAAATCAGCATGCCGACGGTGAACAGCAGCGAGTCACCGGGCAGGAAGAAGCCGATCAGCAGCCCCGACTCGGCAAAAACGATCAGCAGGACGATGGCCAGACCAGCCTTGACCAGGCTGTCCGCGCTGAGAACATCCGGGCCGAGCGCAAGCGTGCTGGACGCAAGTGTGGTCACGATAGCGGGCCTCCGCCGGTTTCGGGACGACGGGATGAACGAACTGCTCCGACCGCGGCGATCACTGGCCGCCGCACCGCACCCGCCTGCGGACACCATCAGGGTATCCACCCGTTGCCCCTGACCTGCCATCGCCCGCGGATACCCGGCCGAGATCCACAGAAGGTGCACAGTTTCGGCCCCGAGCGGGACCGCGACCCCGACCTGCCACGGCAGCAGGGCCTTGGCCGTGGGATGCCCGGACGGGCAGATCACCGTGGCCGCGTCGGCCGGCGAGTCAAAGCCCACCGTGCGCACCAAACCCCACCAGGAAGTCACCGATCGTAAACAATACGCTTATTGCGTGTCTTATTCGCGACTGGTGTCGAAGGGTGATGTGCGCGGTCGCGTGATCCGTATGCCGTTGGTCCTCCTGCTGTTCGGACTTGCTCCGCTGGCCGGCTGCGGACGGGCCGCCGATGTCACTCTCGGCCGCTCCGGGCCAGCCGGAGCGCACTCCGTCGGCGACAGTGCTGGGGATGACGGGGCCGGGCCGGCGAGTGGGCCAGGGCGGCCAGGAGACCTCGTCCGGCAGACCGCGGTGCGCGGGGCTCCGGCCGGGATCCGCGCTTGGCGGATCCTATACCGGTCACGGACCTTCTCCCGGTCGACGGCGCTGGTGTCCGGTCTGGTCCTCGCGCCGAGCGGTCCTGCGATATCCACAGCCGCTTCGCCGACGGTGACCACGGGGCCGACGGTGACCACGGGTGGTCGCCAGGTGGTGTCGTTCGCCCATGGGACGACCGGAGTCGCCGACTCCTGTGCACCGTCTGCGGCCCAGCCGCCGCTGGCCGCCGCCGCGTGGACGTTCCCGCTCGTCCGCGCGGGCTATGTCGTCACGCTCACCGACTACGCGGGCCTGGGCACCCCGGGCGAACACGCCATCTACGTCGCCGGGCCGGAGGGTCGGGCGGTGTTGGACATCGTCCGGGCCGCCCGCGCCATCACTGCCGCCGATACCGGGCGCGATGCCGTCCTCTGGGGTTATTCACAGGGTGGACAGGCCGTCCTCGCCGCTGGTGCGCAGGCCTCGTCCTATGCCCCTGACCTGCGAGTTCATGGGGTCATCGCGACTGCTCCGCTGGCCGATCTGCCCGCCTCGCTGACCGCCCTGGAGCATCGTTCGGACGGCGTCGGCTATCTCATGCTGGCGGTGATCGGTGCCGCCGACGCCAACCCCCGGATCGATCTCACCCGCTACCTGACCCCGAAGGGCAGGCAGCTGCTCGCCGTCGCTCGCACCCGCTGCGCGCCGGACCTGCTGACCGCGAGCACCGGGGTCAGCGTCGGCGCCGCCTTCCGGCAGGACCCGATGCGGCTGACGCCGTTCGCGACCGCCTTCGCCCGGGGACGGGACGAGGTGACACGCCGCATGGCACCGACGCTGATCCTGCAGGGAGACCGGGACACCGTTATCCGCCGTTCGGACACCGATGGCGTCGTCCGACGCCTGTGCACAACGGGCACCACGGTGGACTACCGACGCTATCCACAGGCCGGCCACGGCACGGTCCTCGGCGCCTCCATGAACGACCTGACCAGCTGGATCACCCGCCGGTTCGCACCTCATCCACTGGTGGTCACCGACATCTGCACCCGACGATGACCACCCTGCGGGCAGCGACCGTCCA
>NZ_JAMQQG010000315.1:0-17210 GCF_023716925.1 Frankia sp. R82 | reverse complement strand
GCTCACCGGCGCGCCGACGATGCCCACTGCCAACCAGGACGGTGACCGCCCACGGGTCGAGATCGTCCACACCCGGTTCGCACCTCATCCACTGGTGGTCACCGACATCTGCACCCGACGATGACCACCCTGCGGGCAGCGACCGTCCACAGGCACACCGCTGCCCCGGCAGGCTCACCGGCGCGCCGACGATGCCCACTGCCAACCAGGACGGTGACCGCCCACGGGTCGAGATCGTCCACACCCGGTGCCCGTCCAACAGGACGGTGACCACCCGGTAGCCGTTCAACGGGACGGTGACCACCCACGGATCAGGACCGTTCCGGGCACGGTGCCCGCCCAGGTCGATGGGGCAATCCGGTGAACAGGGCGACGCAGACCAGCTGGCGGTCATCGATCGCCAGCCACCGGATGATCAGGGTCAGTGTGGTCGGCGAGGCCCGGGGAGGGGCAGCGACCGCGTTGTGCACAGACCTGACCTGCCTGGCACGGTGCCCGCTCAGGCTGATGGCTCAATCAGGTGGACGACTGGACGATGCCCATCCAGGGGCAGGGCCGAACTGCCACGGTGACCCTTGGTGCTGACAGTGATGCGGCAGGACTGACGGTGACCATCGAGGTCAAGGGTGCTGTGCAGGCGGAGGAACTGGGCCGGGCTCACCGCGGTGGTGACGATGCCCCGCTGTGGAGCAGGCCCGGCTGTGGGTATCCACAGACTGCGCACGCTGCCCATCAGTGGGCCGTGGTGCCGGCCGGCGCTCGCCGTCCACAGGCGGGCCCGGCTCGACGGTGCCCAGGTGGGAGCTGTGGGACTGGCGGTGACCGTCAGGGAGCTGTGGGACTGGCGGTGACCGTCAGGGGGCAGGGGGCTGGTCGGGACGGACGGCAGCCAGGCAGAAGTCAACCAGGCGGCGGTGGAAGGCCGCATGATCGCGTGGCTGGCGGGCACCGAAGGCATGGCGGGCCAGCAGCGAACCGAGGAAGGTGTCGGAGGCCAGATCGGCGTCAAGATCGACACGGGCCTCACCGCGAGTGACCGCGTCGTGGAAGGCGTCCTCGATGGCGGCGGCGCAGCGGTCGACCGATTCGCGCCGGAACGCCGCGTACATCGCTGGAAAGCGGGGCAGTTCGGCCATGCAGCGGCCGAGGATCGAGATCCTCGGTTCGGTGAACACCGCATCCACCAGGGGGGCGAGCTGCAGCAGATCGCCGCGCAGGTCCCCGGTACGCGGCGGGACGAGGCCGGCGGCCAGGGTGCCAAGTGCGGCCAGAACAAGATCGTCCCGGTCGGGCCAGCGCATGTAGATGCCCCGTTTTGCGACGCCCGCCCGGGCAGCGACGCTGTTGACGCTGAACCCGGCGACGCCGTTCTCGGCGAGTTCCGCGACGGCGGCGGTCAGCACGCGGGTGTCGATGGTCGCGTCCCGCGGACGTCCCCGTCGAGGTCGAACCGGCTCGGCCACGCCGCCGATACTGTCCGTATCTGCCGCTTTCGCCCTGTCCGTGATGTCCGCCATGTCCGCCATGCTCGCCGTGTCCGCCGTCGTCGCCATACCTGCTGCGTGTGCGCCGTCCCTGCCGGGATTCCCCGGCTGGCCCAACTCCATGTGACCAAGGCTAAGGCCGAGACCAGGTGTGGACTGCTTCCTTTTAGGGCACCACTGTGGTTGCTTAAATATGGCACGACACCGCGAAACACGGAGGCAGCATGTCCAACGTCCTCTACTCTGCGACCTCGACGGCCTGGGGCGGCCGGGACGGCCGGGTGGCGTCCAGCGACAACCGGCTCGACCTGCAGCTGTCCATACCGAAGGGGCTTGGTGGAGACGACGGTCCGGGCACGAACCCCGAGCAGCTCTTCGCCACTGGTTACGCAGCGTGTTTCCACAGTGCGCTGAAAGCGGTCGCGCGCGGCCGGAAGATCGACGTCAAGGACTCCGCCGTCTCGGTGACCGTGTCCCTCGGTCGCGATGACGCTGGCCTCGGCCTGAGCACACGGATCGAGGCGCAGGTCCCCGGCCTCGATCGGGCCACCGCCCAGGAGCTGCTCGACGCTGCCCACGAGATGTGCCCGTACTCCCGCGCCACCAGGGGAAACGTGCCGGCCGAGGTCGTCCTCGTCGACGAGGACTAACCGCGCTCGCCTGCGTCCCAGGACGGTCACCCGACAGGGACACCGTCCTGGCGCGCGGACGTCCTGGCGGGGCATCGTCCCGGGCGATCACCCACCCGGGGCACCGTCCCAGGACGGACATCCGGCAGGGACACCGTCCTGGCAGGGACACCGTCCATGGGGGGGCAACGACACAACGAGATCGCGTCAACACCAACGGTCTCCGTCTTTGCGCACCGTGCGGGCAACCGTGCACCACTCGATTCAGGTGAAGATCAACCAGGAATGTCCTAGTGTCAGACTGGCACGACCCCCTCAACGTCGAGGGACCAGACATGGCCCGAAACGGACGAAGGGCGCACACTTGCGGATCGCGTTGTTGTCGTACCGGAGCCTGCCCACCTGCGGTGGTCAGGGGGTGTACGTCCGACATCTGTCCCGCGAACTGGTCGCCCTTGGCCATCACGTGCAGGTGGTCAGCGGACCGCCATACCCGGTGCTCGACCCTGGTGTCGGGCTGACCGAGCTGCCCAGCCTGGACCTTTACGGCGAGGCGGACCCGTTCCGCTGGCCGAAGGCGGCCGAGCTGCGCTCGCTGCCCGACGTCGTCGAGGTCGCGATGATGCGCACCGGGCAGTTCTCCGAACCCCTGTCGTTCAGCCTGCGGGCCTACCAGACACTGCGGCCCCGCGCTGCCGGCGGGCGGCCACCGTTCGACATCGTCCACGACAACCAGGGGCTGGGCTACGGCCTGCTGGCCCTGCGGGCGGCGTTGCGCCCGTACCGGATCCCCGTGGTGAGCACCGTGCACCACCCGATCACGGTGGATCGCCGGCTCAGCCTGGACGCGACGTCCGGCTGGAAGGCCCGCACCGGTATCCGCCGGTGGTACTCGTTCCTGCCGATGCAGGCCCGGGTGGCCCGCGGGCTGGACGGGATCGTCATCCCGTCGGAGAGTTCGCGGCGCGAGATCATCACGGACATGGCACTGCCGTCCGAGTCCATGCACACGGTGCCTCTGGGGGTGGAGGCTGACATCTTCACCCCCGCACCCGCCGGCACGCCCGCGGTGCCCGGCCGGATCGTGGTCGTGACCAGCGCTGATGTGCCACTCAAGGGGCTCGGTGTGCTGTTGGAGGCGCTCGCCGCGCTGCGTCGCGAGCGGCCTCTCGCCCATCTGGTCTGCGTCGGGAAGGTGCGCGAGGGCGGCCAGGCCCAGCGCCGGGTCTCCGAGCTGGGGCTGGTGGAGGCGGTGACGTTCCGCTCGGGCGTGCCGGAGCCGGAACTCGTCGAGCTGCTGCGTTCCGCCGAGGTGGCCGTCGTCCCGTCGCTGTATGAGGGATTCAGCCTGCCTGCGGTCGAGGAGCTGGCCTGCGGGATTCCGCTGGTCGCGACGACCGCCGGTGCCCTGCCGGAGGTGGCCGGGCCGGACGGTGAGGCGGCGCTGCTCGTCCCGCCCGGCGATCCGGTGGCGTTGGCCGGCGCGATCCGCCGGCTGCTCGACGACCCTGACCTGCGAGCCCGGATGGGTGCCGCCGGGCGCCGTCGGGTGGAGCAGCGTTTCTCCTGGCGAGCCGCGAGCGCGGCCACCGCGGCCTGGTACGCCGAACGGATCGCCGCGGTCGGCGGAACGCCGAGCTCGCCCTACCCGGGCGCGAGCTGGCCCTGGATCCCACAGCCGGAACTCCGGGCCGACCCGGGCACCGTGTCGGCCACAGCCACTCAGCCGGGCACGGTCTCCGGGTTGTCCACAGCCTCCGGGGTGTCCGCCGGTGCGACGGTGCCCACCGGTGGGTCCTCGGCGACCATCACCACCACGGTGCCCACCGGAGCGGCGATATCCACAGGCACCACGGTGCCCACCGGTGCCACCTCGACGGCGGCGCCCGGCCCGTCCACACCGACCAGCTGACCGGCCGGCATGCTTACCGTCGACTTCGATCGTTTTCCCGTATCCGCTGGCACCCGGCTGCTCGATCTCGGCTGCGGGGGCGGGCGGCACACCTTCGAGGCCTTCCGGCGCGGCGCGGAGGTGATCGCCCTCGACTACTCGTTCACCGATGTCCGGGACGTCCAGGCGATGCTCGGCGCGATGGCCCTGGAGGGGCAGGCTCCGCCGTCGGGACGTTCCGCCGTGGTACGCGGCGACGCGCTGGCCCTGCCGTTCGCGGACGACACGTTCGACCGGGTCATCGCCGCGGAGATCCTCGAGCACCTGCCGGCCGATACGGCGGCGATGGCCGAGATCGCCCGGGTGGTGCGCCCGGGTGGCTGGATCGCGGTCACCGTGCCCAACCGTTTCCCCGAGCGGGTCTGCTGGAGCCTGTCCTCGGCCTACCACACGGTGCCCGGTGGCCATGTGCGCATCTACCGGCGCCACCAGCTGCGGGAACAGCTGGTGGCGGTCGGGCTCGAACCCGTCGACACCCATTTCGCCCATGCGCTGCACTCGCCGTACTGGTGGCTTCGGTGTCTCGTCGGTGTCCATGACGACGACCATCCGGCGACGCGGCTGTATCACCGGATGCTGGTGTGGGACATGATGCGCAGGCCTCGCGTCACGCGGATCACCGAGCGGGTCCTCAACCCGGTGCTCGGCAAGAGCATCGTGCTGTACCTGCGGAAACAGCCGAGTCAGGAGGCCTCGCATGCGGTCCGTTGAGCCTGCTGCCCCGCTGCTCGATGCCGGGGCGCTCACCGCGACCGCGAAGGCGATCGCCGCGGTCCAGGAGGCCGATGGTGCGATCCCCTGGTACCCGGGTGGGCACACCGACGCCTGGGATCATCTGGAATGCGCGATGGCGCTCGACCTGTGCGGCCAGGCGGGCGCCGCCGACGCCGCCTGGGACTGGCTGCGCCGCAACCAGCGGGCCGACGGGTCCTGGGCAACGAGTTATCTCGGCGGTGCGGTCCGCGAGGACTTCGTCGACAGCAACCAGTGCGCCTATGTGGCCGCGGCGGCCCTGCACCGGTGGCTGCTGTTCGGCGACGAGGAGTTCCTCGCCGGGATCTGGCCGGTGGTCCGCCGCGCCCTCGACTTCGTGGTCGCGCTGCAGGCACCCAGCGGCCAGATCTGGTGGGCGCGTTCGGCCGACGGTGCCCATTATCCCAAGGCTCTGGTCACGGGCTGTTCCAGCACGCTGCACAGCCTGCGATGCGGGATGGCCCTGGCCGCGGTGATCGGCGAGATCGGGATCGACGGCGGGACAGACCGGGGCGTGCAGCTCACCGAGGTCGCGGCGCGGTGGGGGCGGGCCGCCGATGCCCTGCACCACGCCCTGCTCACCCATCCGGAGTACTTCCTGCCCAAGGATCGCTGGTCGATGGACTGGTACTACCCGGTCCTCGGCGGCGTGGTGCGCGGACCCGCCGGCCGGGCGAGGCTCGCCTCCCGCTGGGACGAGTTCATCGTGGACGGGCTCGGCGCCCGCTGCGTGGCCGACGAACCGTGGGTCACCGGGGCCGAGACCTGCGAGCTCGCGATCGCCCTGCACCTGGTCGGCGAGACGGAGTCCGCCACCCGGCTGGTCACCGACATGCAGTGCCTGCGCCACGAAAGCGGTGGCTACTGGACCGGCTGGCAGTTCGCTGACCAGGTGTTCTGGCCGGTCGAGCAGTCGACCTGGACGGGCGCCGCGGTGATCCTGGCCGTGGACACGTTGGCCGGCGGGATCACCGAGACGCTGTTTCGCGGCGACGGCCTCCCGGGCGCCGCAGTGCCCACGCTCCCCGTGCTGCCGGCGGCGTGTGGTTGCCCGTCACAGGACGCGGCGTAGCGCCCGCAGCGACCCGGTCACCGCCTCCTCGCGAAAGCCCTCGTCCAGGGCGCGTAGCAGCACGTGGTACGGCGCCTGGCCACCGTCAGCCGGGTCGGGGAACACGTCGTGGATGAGCAGCGCCCCGCCCGGCGCGACATGCCCCACCCATGCCTCGTAGTCCGCCTGGGCCTGCACCTCGGTGTGCCCGCCGTCGAGGAACAGCAGCGCGATCGGCGTCGACCACCATCGCCCGACCTGCTCGGAGCGGCCGACGACCGCGGTGACGACATCCTCGACCCGGGCGTCCTCCAGGGTCCGGCGCAGATGCGGCAGGGTGTCCATCCGCCCGGTGCGCGGGTCGACCAGCGAGCTGTCGTGGTACTCCCAGCCCGGCTGGTTCTCCTCCGACCCACGATGATGATCGACGGTGACCACCGTGGCGCCGGCGCTGCGCGCACCCGCAGCCAGGTACAGGGTGGACTTGCCACAGTAGGTGCCGACCTCGCAGATCAGCCCGCCGGCCGGTACCCGGGCGGCCGCCCGGTGCAGTGCCGCGCCCTCCTCGGGGGGCATGAAGCCCGTTGCCGCCTCGGCCAGCTCCCGCAACGCCGTGTCCACCGCGCACTCCCTCAGATCGCCCGAACTGCCGCCGTCACCGGCGGTTCCAACCTAGCCGGCCGGCTGACGGGCCGCCGCAAGCTCGGCTCGACGGGCGAAGATCTCCTCGCGACGCTCCTCCATCTCCTTGAGCGCCTTGCGTCGCCCGCGGCTGGACAGCCGGTCGATGTAGAGGCTGCCGCCGAGATGATCGGTCTCGTGCTGCAGGCAGCGGGCGAAGTAGCCGGTGCCCTCGAGCCGCAACGGCGCACCGGTCTGGTCCTGGCCGCGCACGGCGGCGTACTCCAGCCGGGGGACCTCCATCGACGCGCCGGGCACCGACAGGCAGCCCTCGTCGCTCCTGGTCAGCCGCCGCTCGGTCGGGTCGGGCTCCTCGAGCACCGGGTTGGCGATGTGCCCCACGTGCCGGACGCCGTCGTCGTCGGTGCAGTCGTAGACGAACAGGGCGGCGTCCACGTCGATCTGGTTCGCGGCGAGCCCCACGCCCTCGGCGACGTACATCGAGGTGAACATGTCATCGATGAGGGCGGCGAGCTCCGGGGTGCCGAACTCGGTGATCAGACGGCAGGGGCGGTGCAGGATCGGTTCCCCGACCACGGTGATCCGCCTGACGTTGCCGCGCGCCGCCTCCGGGGCATGTGCCGGATAGCTCTCGACGGGCTCTCCCATCAACCGGACCCGCAGGTCGGGCTGCTGGCTCGTCGTGCTGGTCCGTCCGGTTCGCGAGGCCATGGCGACCTACTCCCTTCGTCCGACCGGACGCTCGCGCCGACGGTCGGCGCCGTGGGGCCGGGCCGGCTCGGACGCCCGGGTGGCGGTCGGTTCGGGCCGCCATCGATCCTGCGCCGTGCAGTGCTACGAGCTTGGCAGAACACCGGACGGAAGGTGCGATGGCCCAGGGTCGGCGTTCCGGCCGCGCCGCACCCGCTCCCACCAGGCGGCGAACTCCCGCTCCGCCCGGCGCTGCCGATCCTCCCGGCACGGCCGGCACTGGGTGTCCTCCGCGGGATGCTGCCCACAGGTGGCACACATCGGCCCGGACGGTTCTGGTTGGCCGCCGATCCGGGCCATCTCGGCGTGGGCGTCCTCGACGGTGCGCCGACAGGGGCAACCCACCGAAAGGGAAACACATGTCACCCAGGGCGACAGCCCACCGGAGCCATGGTGGTGTGACCACTCATGGTCACAGAGTGAACACATCGACACCGAAGTATTCGAGCACATCCGTTGTCCACAGCCACGGTCAGGCCGTGAGGGCCGCGCTGATGCGGGTCACGGTGCCCCTCGAGCGCAGGTGCAGATGCTCCACGTCCAGGCCCTCATCGCCCAGGACGACGAGCAGCCTCGCCCCGCCGACGGCATAGACGACGACGTGGCCCTGCCGACACCGGATGATCACTTCCCCCAGCGGACCCAGCCCGACCTCCTTGCTGGTCGATCGGCCGAGCCCGAGGGCGGCGGCCGCCATCGCGGCGATCACCTCGGGCCGTGCGCCCTCGGCGTCCGCACAGAACAGCAGGCCGTCCGCGGCGGCGACGACGGTGCCGGTCACCCCGGGAACCTCCGCTCGCAGGCGGTGCAGCTCGGCCAGTACCGCGTCGGTGATCGTGGTGGTGGTCGTCATCGAGGCCTCCTTCCAGGCGCCCGTCGGCGGCTGGCACCCACGGGCAGGTCACTCACAGATCGAGTGCACGGGCGATGAGCCGCAGGCTGTGCCGGGCGAAGGCGAGATTCGCCCGGGACCGCTCCAGCACCAGGTAGAGGAACAGCGGGCTGTCCGCCCGCTGGAGCAACCGGATGAGGTGGTACTGCCGGTCAAGGGTGATGAGGATGTCCTCGATGCCCTCCTGGACGCCTTGCGCGTCCAGGGTGCGACGTTTTGACCGCACTATTTCGGTGCTACCCGCCGACGCCACCTCAAGGTCGAGATCCCGGCCGCCGCCGGCGGAACCGAGCATCATTCCGCTCTCTCCGTCAACCAGCGAAACACCGACCGCGCCATCGACTCGCATGGCTTCCTTGAGCGCGGTCTCAATGTCCATAGCTGTGCTCTCCTCAACCCGATGACCGGAGATCGAAATTTCGCCGCCAGATTCGGCGATAATCTGACACAGACCGCCGGCATATCGTGTGGACAAAATGACCGTACCGTTGCCGGAACGACCTGTCACACCAGGGATGTCACCATGGACGATAAGAAGGACACCATACGGGGTTACCTTTCTTCGACCGAAGATCCACCCCGAACGGAGGTCGTCCACACCTCCTGCGCCCCGGCGCCGACTTCAGCTCCGCTGCCCGCGCCGGCCCAGGCCCCGCCCCCGTTCGCCGGTGCGGATCGACTACTGACCACGCTGGTCAGCTGCGCCGAGGACGCGTTCACCGGGAGTCTGGACGTGGTCGGCGCGGCCAGCGGACGGGTGGCCTTCCAGGACGGGCTGATCATCGACGCCGTCACGTCCGCGGCACCGGGTGTGGAGTCGCTGCTCCTGCGGTCCGGGCGGATCGCGGAGCCGGAGTGGACGGCGGTGTACGCCGCGGCGGCGCCCACCGGCCAGCTGGCCGCCCTACTGGTGGAACGGGGCCTGCTGGGGCGAGCCGGCGTGCAGATCCTCGCCCGCACCAGCGTGATGGACGCATTGTTCGCCCTGGCCGGCTCCGCCTGGTTGGAGGTGACCCGCACCCCGGCACGAACCTCGCCCGACGCAGCCGCAGCACCCCTGCTGCCCGTGCAGCCCGGCGTCGACGCCGGCTGGGCCGTGCGGGAGATCTCCAGACGGCTGACGATCGCCGGCGGGTGGCACACCTACCTCGGTCTGGGGCCGCAGACCCGGCCACGGCTGGCGCCCGAACCGGCCCGGATGCCCACGGCCGCACCACAGGTCAGCCTGCTCGCTCGGGTGAACGGCCGTCGGACCGCCCGTGACCTCGCCTTTTCCCTGGGACGCGGAATCTATCCCGTCCTGACCGATCTCGCCTTTCTGGCCACCACCGGCTGGATCGTTCTGTCACCCTCGTCGGGGCACCCCCCGTCGGCCGTTCCCGAGCCGACGGACAGATCCCACCCGGTTTGCGTCGCCCCGCCGGCCCCACGCCCCTACGGAGACCGTTACCACCGAATTCCGCCCCCGGCCACAGGCGACACCGTCGCCCCCACCATCCGCACCCCGAAACGCCGCTACGACCTCCTGATCGACAACCCCCTACCCCGCCGCCCCATCCACACCCCACCCCTCCTCCCAGAATAAGAATTCAACCCAAAACCCGCACCCGCACCCGCACCCGCACCCGCACCCGCACCCGCACCAAACGGAACCACAGAAAAACCAAGGAAAAAAACAAAAAAGAACCCCCCGCCTCCGGGGGGTTCGGGGGGTCGCCCCCCCCGGCCAGCATCGCGGCAAGGGGGAAGCCGCCCAGGGCGGCAAACACGACGAATCAGCGCGTGGACCTAGGTGGACTTGAACCACCGGCCTCTTCCTTATCAGGGAAGCGCTCTAACCGACTGAGCTATAGGTCCGGGCAACGACTGCAACCATACAGGATGGCGGCGCCGGGGTGGGTACCGGCGCCGCCCGACTGCGCTACTGGTCGCTGAGGGTCACCTCGATGCCGCCGATCATCTCGGCGCAGAGGTTGTAGAGCAGGGCACCAAGAGTGGTCAGGGCGGTCATCAGGATCACGTTGATCGCGCCGATGAGCAGGCTGATCTCCATGGCCCGGCCGAAGGACAGCCAGCCGCGTACGTCGCCGGCACTGCTGTCGGTGAGGGTGTCGGCCGCGTCGCTGACACTGTTGAACACGCCGATCGAGTTCAGGACGAACCAGAGCACGGCGACGGCGACGAGCAGGACGACGAAGACGCACAGGGAGAACGCGAAGCTCAGCCGGGTCACCGTGATCGGGTTGACCTTGGACAGCCGCAGTTTGGCCCGGCGGCCGGCGCCCGGCGGACGGGAGCCGCCGGAGCCGGTGGTCCCGGGTCGACCACCGTCACCGCTGCTGCGG
Source organism: Frankia sp. R82 (assembly GCF_023716925.1). Taxonomy (GTDB): domain Bacteria; phylum Actinomycetota; class Actinomycetes; order Frankiales; family Frankiaceae; genus Frankia. The sequence goes on along the minus strand of NZ_JAMQQG010000315.1, from coordinate 6,713 downwards.
GGTGCGGTGCCCGGCCGGTCACCGGCGACGGCGTCGAACTGGTGGGCCAGGGCGTCGGGGGACGTGGCGGTCGAGGGACGGGCGGCGTCGATCGTGCCGGAGCCGGTGCCCGTGCCGCGAGCTGGGGTGCTGGCCGGCGCCGCGGTGCCACCGGATGCCGCGGCGGTGCCCGGTCGCCCGTGTACGGCGGTTGCGGCGGACGCGGGGGGCGTCGTCGGGTGCCCACGTGTCGGTGCGGCCGGCCGGACGCCGTCAGGAGCGGTCCCTCGCTGCGGCGTGGCGCGGGTGCTGTCGGGCTTCGTGGTACGGCTCCTCGTCGTGGATGGCGGGCGGACCAGGGACATCGTGTCGTTGTCCCTGGACCGTTCGGCCGGGGGCTCGGTACGGGCGCTGGGCAGGCCCGCGGTGGACCGGTCGATGCCGCCAGCAGGCGTCGACCCGAGTGACTTCGCGGGCGACGATACGGCGGTCGCGTCGAGTTTGCGGGTAGCCGAGGCCGAGGCGGCCCCCGAACCCGCCCTTCCCGCGGATGATGTTCCCGAGCCGGGTGCTCCCACGCCGGATGCCCGAGTGGCGGGTGGCCGGCGGGAGGCGGGTGCCGCGCCGTCGTTGTTCGTCCCCACCGCTGGCGACATCGACACCGACACCGATGACGGGGATGGCGGGGAGGCAGTCGAAGCGGACGCAGGGGGCGACAGCGGCGCGGACGCCGACCGGGTTCGGTCGCCCTCGACCGCCCGCGACTCGCCCCCACCCGAGCCTCTCGCCCGCGAACCGCCCTGGGTTCCCGGGCTGTCGGAGTCGTCGGTCGCCGAACGCTCCATCCGCTGGAAGAACGGACTGGAGGCGGATGTCTCCGTCGAGCGGGACGCCCCGGACCCTCCGGAGCCCCCGCCCGAGCGCCCGGTACCCCCGGCAGCCACGTTCTTGCCACCGGCGCCGGAACCACCGGAAGCAGAACCACCGGTGGCAGAACCGGTCGGCTGGCCGCCCGTGGACGGCCCGGAGTCGCCGGCCGCGGGGATCACCATCGTCTCGCCGTCGTCGGCGCGCCCTCCGGCGTCACCACGGCCGGCGCCACCACGGTTGGAACCGGCGTCTTTCGGGCCGGCGTGGTCGGAGCCCACCTGGTCGGAACCCACACGGTCGGAGCCCGCGGGGGCAGCGCCGCGCTGGGCTGCCGGCCGATCAGGCCGGTCAGGCCGGTCATCCTGACTGTCGCTCACGGACCACTCCCGGTTCGCTTCCGGGTAACGCACGCTGGTCGTGCGCCCACCCATGCCGCTGGCCCGCATCACGCGGTGCCACCTCGTCGCGTTGCCGGGGCCGGCACCGCGACGTGGACCGCCGCCGACCGGCGTCGAGCTCCACGGTCCGGGACTCAGGCGTCCTGGGCCGGGGAACCGTCGCTGGCGTCGGGGTCCTCCACATCAGCATTACGCGCCACCCCGACGACCTGCACACCGGATTCCAGATCGATGAGGCGCACGCCCATCGTCTGCCGCTGCGCCCGGCGGACGTCCTGGGCGACGGTACGCAACACACCCCCGTTGGACGCGATCGCGTAGAGCTGATCGTCCGGTTCGACGACCAGCGCGCCGACGAGGCCGCCGCGGGTCGAGACGATCTTAGCGGTGAGCACGCCCTTGCCGCCGCGGCCCTGCACCGGGTACTCGGCCAGCGGCGTCCGCTTGGCGTAGCCGCCGGAGGTGGCGACCAGCAGATCGGCGGTGCTGTCGGGGACGACGACATCCATGGACAGCAGTTCGTCCTCGGCGTCGAAGCGCATGCCGATCACGCCGGAGGTGGCGCGGCCCATCGGGCGCAGCTGGTCGTCGTCGGCGTGGAAGCGGATCGACTGGGCGTTCCGGCTGACCAGCAGCAGGTCGTCGCCGGGAGCGACGAGTCGGGCGGCGATCAGTTCGTCGTCGTCGCGCAGGTTGATCGCGACGAGGCCACCGGCCCGGCTGGAGTCGAAGTCGCGCAGCGAGGTCTTCTTGCACAGTCCGCGCTTGGTGGCGAGCACCAGGTAGGGCGCCACCTCGTAGTCCTGCAGCGCGATGACCTCGGCGATCCGCTCGTCCTGGCCGAAGGCCAGGATGTTCGCGACGTGCTGTCCCTTGGCCGAACGGGCCTGCTCGGGCAGCTCGTGGGCCTTCGCCCGGTACACCCGTCCCTTGTTCGTGAAGAACAACAGCCAGTGGTGGGTGGTGGTGACGAAGAAGTGCTCGACGATGTCGTCCTCGCGCAGGGCCGCACCCTGCACACCCTTGCCACCGCGGCGCTGCGAGCGGTACAGGTCGGTCTTGGTGCGCTTGGCGTAGCCGCCACGGGTGACGGTGACGACGACGTCCTCGCGGGCGATGAGGTCCTCGATGGACATGTCGCCCTCGAACGGGACCAGCCGGGTACGCCGCTCGTCGCCGAACTTCTCGACGACCTCGGCGAGCTCCTCGCCGATGATCTCCCGCTGCCGGGCCGGTGAGGCGAGGATCGCCTCCAGCTCGGAGATCCGGGCGCGCAGCTCCGCGGCCTCGTCGATGATCCGCTGACGCTCGAGGGCGGCCAGGCGGCGCAGCTGCATGTCCAGGATCGCGGTCGCCTGGATCTCCGACAGCGTGAAGCGCTCCATCAGCTGACCGCGGGCGGCCTCGGCGGACTCCGCGTTGCGGATGAGGCTGATCACCTCGTCCAGGTGGTCGAGCGCGATCAGCAGACCGTCGAGGACGTGCAGTCGCTCGCGGGCCTTGCGCAGCTGGTAGCGGGTGCGGCGGACGATGACGTCCACCTGGTGCTCGACGTAGTAGCGGATCATCTGGTCGAGGCGCAGCGTGCGCGGCACCCCGTCGACGATCGCCAGCATGTTGACGCCGAAGGTGTCCTGCAGCTGGGTGTGCTTGTACAGGTTGTTCAGCACGACCTTGGCGACGGCGTCCCGCTTGAGGTCGATGACCAGGCGTTGGCCGATGCGGGCCGAGGTCTCGTCCCGAACGTCCGAGATGCCGGTGACCTTGTTGTCGCGGACCAGCTCGGCGATCTTCTCGGCGAGGTTGTCCGGGTTCACCTGGTAGGGCAGCTCGGTGACGACGAGCTGGGTGCGGCTCTTGTTCTCCTCGACGTTGACGACCGCCCGCATCCGGATGCTGCCGCGGCCGGTGCGGTAGGCGTCCTCGATGCCGCTGCGCCCGACGATCAGGCCGGAGGTCGGAAAGTCCGGACCCTTGATCAGGCCGAGCAGTGCCTCGAGCAGCTCCTCGTCGGTGGCGTCCGGGTGGTCGAGCGCCCACTGCACCCCGGCGGCGACCTCGCGCAGGTTGTGCGGCGGGATGTTCGTCGCCATCCCGACCGCGATGCCGCCGGCGCCGTTGACCAGCAGGTTCGGGAACCGGCTGGGCAGAACCAACGGCTCCTGCGAGCGGCCGTCGTAGTTCGGCGCGAAGTCGACGGTCTCCTGGTCGATGTCGCGCAGCATCTCCATGGCCAACGCGGCCATCCGGGCCTCGGTGTACCGCATGGCGGCGGGCGGGTCGTTGCCCGGCGAGCCGAAGTTGCCGTTGCCGTCGACCAGCGGGTAGCGCAGCGACCAGCTCTGCGCGAGCCGGACGAGGGTGTCGTAGATCGCCGAGTCGCCGTGCGGATGGTAGTTACCCATGACGTCCCCGACGACGCGGGAACACTTGAAGTACCCGCGGTCGGGGCGGTAGCCACCGTCGTACATGGCGTAGAGAACCCGACGGTGGACGGGCTTGAGCCCGTCCCGGACCTCGGGCAGCGCACGCCCGACGATGACCGACATGGCGTAGTCGAGATACGACCGCTGCATCTCGACTTCGATGCCGATGGGTTCGATGCGATCGCCGGGGGGTGGCGGCAGAACGTCGACCACGGGGTCCTTCCAGGGCGAGAGGGATCAGTCGGCAGGGGGGACAGACGTCCCGGCGGCGGGCCGGGTGCGTCCCGGCCGGCCGGCTGACGTCAGATGTCCAGGAAACGCACGTCCTTGGCGTTGCGCTGGATGAAGCTGCGACGAGCGTCGACATCCTCACCCATGAGCACCGAGAACAGTTCGTCGGCGACGGCCGCGTCGTCCAGGGTGACCTGCAGCAGGATGCGCCGGTCCGGGTCCATGGTGGTGTCCCACAGCTCGGTCGCGTTCATCTCGCCGAGGCCCTTGAACCGCTGGATGGCGTCCTTGGGCAGCTTGCGCCCGGCTTCCACCCCACGCTGGAGCAGGCCGTCGCGCTCCCGGTCGGAGTAGGCGTACTCCCAGTCCTCCCGCCCCCACTTGATCTTGTAAAGGGGGGGTTGGGCGAGGAAGACATGCCCGGCCTCGACCAGCGGGCGCATGAAGCGGAACAGCAGGGTGAGCAGCAGGGTACGGATGTGCTGACCGTCGACGTCGGCGTCCGCCATCAGCACGATCTTGTGGTAGCGCAGCTTGGCGATGTCGAAGTCGTCGTGGATGCCGGTGCCCAGCGCCTGGATCAGCGCCTGGACCTCGGTGTTCTTCAGGACCCGGTCGATGCGGGCCTTCTCCACGTTGAGGATCTTTCCACGCAGCGGCAGGATCGCCTGGAACTTCGAGTCCCGCCCGCCCTTGGCCGAGCCGCCCGCCGAGTCACCCTCGACGATGTACAGCTCGCAGCGCTCCGGGTCGGTGAACTGGCAGTCCGACAGCTTGCCGGGCAGCCCCGTGCCGCCGAGCAGACCCTTGCGCCGGGTGAGGTCGCGGGCCTGCCGGGCAGCGATCCGGGCCCGCTGCGCGTCCAGTGACTTGCTGACGATCGCCCGTGCCTCGGTCCGGTTCACCTCGAACCAGTCCTTGAGCGCCGAGTAGCACATCTCCTGGACGAACTTCTTCGCCTCGGTGTTGCCGAGCTTGGTCTTTGTCTGCCCCTCGAACTGGGGCTGCGCCAGCTTCACCGAGATGATCGCGGTCAGGCCCTCGCGGATGTCGTCACCGGACAGGCGCTCGTCGCCGCCACGAGCCCCGGCCTTGACCGGCTTGAGCAGGTTCTGATCCTTGGCGTAGGCGTTGACAGCGCTGGTCAGCGCGGCGCGGAAACCCTCCTCGTGGGTGCCGCCCTCATGCGTGTTGATCGTGTTGGCGAAGGTGTAGACCGACTCGGAGTAGCCGGCGTTCCACTGCATGGCGAGCTCGGCCTCGATGCCGGTGCCCTTCGACTCCAACGAGATCACGCTGCGATGGATGGCGTCCTTGGTGGCGTTGAGGTGCGCGACGAAGTCGACCAGGCCGTTCTCGTACCGGTAGGTGACCTCGGCCCGCTCCTCGCCGCGCTCGTCGACCAGCGTGATCGACAGGCCCTTGTTGAGGAACGCCATCTCCTGCAGGCGCCGGGTGAGCGTCTCGTACTTGTACTCGGTCGTCTCGAAGATCTCCGGGTCCGCCCAGAACGTGACGGACGTGCCGGTCCTCTTCGACGGACCGGTCTGCACGAGGGGCTTCGCCGGGCGGCTCGCCACATACGGCTGGAACCAGACGTGCCCATCCACCTGGATCTCGACCTCGAGCCGGGTGGACAGGGCGTTCACCACGCTGACGCCCACGCCGTGCAGGCCGCCGGAGACCGCGTAGGACTTGCCGTCGAACTTGCCGCCCGCGTGCAGGGTGGTGAGTACCAGCTCGACCGTCGGTATCTTCTTCACCGGATGCATGCCGACGGGGATGCCGCGACCGTTGTCGATCACGCGGACGCCACCGTCGGCCAGCAGGGTCACCGAGATCGTGTCGCAGTAGCCGGCGAGCGCCTCGTCCACGGCGTTGTCGACCACCTCGTAGACGAGATGGTGCAGGCCACGCTCTCCGGTGGAGCCGATGTACATGCCCGGACGCTTACGGACCGCGTCGAGACCTTCGAGAACCTTGATCGAACTAGCGTCGTAGGCCACGCTGCGGGTCCCCTCGTTCTGGGCGGAAGTATCCACCAGTCTACCTGGCAACCCGTCATAGCGGACGCAGGGTGACCCCTGACGCCGGCACAGCGCCCCGAGCAAGGGGATGGTGAACTCCCCTACCCGACCGCCGTCGTCGGGCCTTCCACGCCGCCACGAGGCCAGCCGACACCTGATCACCGAACGGCTGGGCGGGCTCAACCGTAGGTGTCACGGGGACCGCGACCCGCGGTTCGGATCGACCCGTGCCGCCAGGACGGCGCCGTCGGCCCACGCACGGTGATCCGTTGGACGACCCTGGGGCCGAGCTCACGGTGCAGGATCGCGAGGATCTGCGGCGCCAGCATCCGCATCTGGGTGGCCCAGGCTGTCGACTCGGCGACGAGTTCCAGCTGACCGTCGCGCAGGGAGACCGGCGTGCAACGTTCGGCGATCTCCGGCCCCACGATGACGTCCCACCGGCTGAGCACGCTCGCGTCCGCGGCCTGCTCCCGCCAGCCGCGCGAGGCGAGCAGCCGGCCGATCGCCGACCCGAACGCCACCGGCTCCCGCCACTGCCGTCCCGGCCGGGCAATCCCCGGCAGCTGCGGGCTGCGGGGCGGCCGACGGTCGTCGTCCTGCTCCCGGCGCCCCCCGGTGCCGCCGCCCGCGTCGGCTCGGCCGCCCAGTCCGCCCGCCGGCGCGGCCGCCCGCGGTACCGGCGCCACCCGCGGTCCCCACCCCCCCGCCGTCGCATTTACATGCGCGCCCGGGTTCCTACCGAACTCCGGCACGGTTCCTGTAGGGTTGGGGATCGGCGG
>NZ_JAMQQG010000043.1 GCF_023716925.1 Frankia sp. R82 | reverse complement strand
GTGCCCTGGAAACCCTGAGCACCCTGCGTCCCAACGCCAACATCACCCTGGAAACCCTGAGCACCCTGAGCACCAGCCGTGCCCTGGAAACCCTGAGCACCCTGCGTCCCAACGCCAACATCACCCTGGAAACCCTGAGCACCCTGAGCACCAGCCGTGCCTTGCGGGCCTTGCGGGCCTTGCGGGCCCTGCTTTCCCTTGTCGTCACCGAAGATATCGATATTCTTCGCAACTCGCACTGCGGAACCCGTTGCCCCATTGGGGCCGGGAACCTGGAGCGTGTGTTGCACCACTCCACTGCCAGTCGGGGCAGCGATGGCAGCAATGCCCTGACCGGCCCCTAGTAGGCCCAGAAGGCCACTTGTCGCTGTCGCCAGGAAAACAGCCCTGACAACATTTTTATTCAAAGACTGATGATTCACGACAGCCATCTCCGTTTACGTGCGTGGGAATTTTTCTTTGCCAGTGGAAGATTTGCTCTGTACGGTTTTCGGCCCGAGGCCGCCGCCGGCACACAACTACCGCCCGGTCAGCCCCTGACTTGGAATCCACTGCATCCTTGGGCATATCCAAGCGATGCCCCGTCAGTGACAGGACCGGCTGAGCAGTGTTCGGAATCGGTCCGGGCAGCCCGGCCTCGGGCATACGAAGAGGTAGGAAGCGCGGCGGCGGGACCAGAGCACCGCGACCGGTAAGGGACCTACAAGAATCGGCTAAACATTTCTTCCGATCCTGGATATGAGTAAAAGTCCGTCCGACAGGGCGCCGATCCGGGGGGACGGCAACAAACGGTCAATCTACCCTGGGGTGGGTTCCTTCCGTCTCTTGTGATGACACGGTGGATGAGAAAACTGATATCCTTCCCACCCGTGGCGCACACGGTCACGCCTCTCCCTTCAGGCATCTCGGCGGCATCGCATGTGTTCGTCTGGTTACATTAAACGGTTGCGCGGCGCAATATATGACTGGTGCATCTTTCGCTATCAGAACGGACTTCTTCGATGACTCGATGGCCGGCCCGATGGCCTCCATGAATACCAGGCCGAAGGAACGGTGCGCGCGCAACGCGCCGACGAAGGATTGACCCGGCGAGGCAGCCCAGAGACCAGGCGCCACATAACCACGAGTCCGCAGTCCGACTGGCCAAAGGCGGCAGAAATGCGCGGCCAACGCCAGGTTCCACGGGGACTTCCAAAGATCAGACCGACCTGCCATCCGGTGACGTTCCGTGAACCCGACTCACTACGCGCCCCGGACGACGCACCGTGCGAAAGCCATCCAACAAAGTCGGAGGTCGCCACGTTGTCCGGCCTGGTCACGCAGCCACCCGGCGTTCACGGGTCGAAGGCGAGGCGATAGCCAATCAATGCCAGGATTTTATCGGGGCTCAGGGCCGACTATGGATCCGGATTGATATATGTTAGCCGACCGGCGGGTTGATGGCGTAGTTCCAGCCGCCATGAAAATCATGTCTGCTGATCGGTATGGCCTTCTTTTCCTGATCGGTCATTGCGATCTTCGTGGGATAGTCAGCAGGGTCAAGCTCGCAGCGGACGGTGAGATCGGCGGTGGTAGTCGTGCTCGCGATGAGGCTGACGATGACCCAGGCGGAGTTGCCGGCGAGATCGTAGACGCCGTAGGGAATGGCCTGGCCATCCGCCAACTGGGGAAAGTCGTGGCTATTGACCTGCGTGGGCTCGCCGGTACGGTGCCACTCCCGGCCTGCCTGCCCGAATCGTCCGACCAGCTCCTTCTTCTTCGTATCGACGCTGATCGCAGGGTCACCGGCAGCCAGGAACTCGGCCGCGGTGCCGTTGAGGGAGCGGAACTGGGCATCGCGGTCCGGCTCGCTACTGCGTGCCTTCCAACGACTTACGGGTCGACCGCAGACGGTAGCCCTGAGCGCGCAGGACCTGTGCGACCACGAAATGACTGACCGTGTGCCCCTTCCGGGCCAGCTCCCGGGCCAGGTGCCGCGTCGACTTCGTCGCCCACTGCAGCGGCGACTCCGGATCCCCGCGGGTTTCCGGTTCGACCAGACCATCAAGCGCCTCAGAAAGACCAGGGTTCGCGATCTCCGCCCGCCACCAGCAGCCCGCACCCGCGTCGACGCACCCGGCTCGGCGTCCAGAGCGGAGCCCCCCCCCCCGGAACGCGCCTCCGCCGCCAACGCAAGGCGCCGGTCCCACTCGTTCAACCGAGGCAGCAACACGTCCAACCGCGCCGCCATCGCCGCGAAATCCCCCGACCGGTCAACCGTCACACCCCGGCCCTACCCAGACAACCACACCAGAAAATCACACGCCAAACAAGAAAACCAACTTATTTCATTACGACTCCTCGTGGACCGGAAATTGCTGCCGGTGGCAACGGCACAGGCCGGGGCGGTGGCACGTCTCCCCTCCTGGAACACCGGTCAGCCCGGATCCTCCGTACCAGTGGAGCGCCGTACGGCCCACCCGTCGGCGGACCGGGTCGGATGGCCGCCTACTGCGACCCGGCGGTCTGGGCGGTCTCGGCGCGGACGGCGGGCAGGACATCCTCGAGCAGGCGGGCCACGACGTCGTCGGGATCCCCGGTGCCGGGAGCCGGCATGAAGACGAAGTGCCTGACGCCGGCGGCGACGAAATCCTGCAGTTTGCGGGTCACCTCTTCTGGTGTGCCCACCGCGGCGACATTGTCGATCATGGTACGGAAATCCTGGTCGTAGTTGCCGCCGATGGTGCGGGCAGCCTCCTCACGAGCGCGCGTGCCGTTCTTGTCGACGTTGACGAAGACGAAGACGTGGTATTCGAAACCAGTCAGGTCACGTCCGGCTTCGGCCGCCAACGTGCTGATGGTCTGAACCGATGCCGCATACCGCCGCGGAGAGTACAGGTAGGGCATCCACCCATCACCGACCAGTGCCGCTCGGCGCATCGCCCGTTCCCTGCGGCCGGCGATGACAATGGGCGGGCCACCCGGCTGCGCGGGTGCGGGGTGGATCCTCACGTCGTCCATGGCGTAGAAGGGCCCGTCGTGGGTGATCTCCTCGGCCGTCCACAGCCGGCGCAGCAGCGGGATCGCCTCGTCCAGGCGACGGCCGCGTTCGTTCAGCGGCACCTGGCAGGCGCGGAACTCCTGCGGATATTCCCCGCCGATGCCGACACCGAGGGTCAACCGGCCGCCGGTGGCCCGGTCGAGGTCCGCGACCTGCTTCGCGATGATCGCCGGCGGGTACAACGGCAACAGCAGAATGGACGTGCCCAGGCGCACCCGCTCGGTCACCGCGGACAGCCGTGCCAGGGTCATCATCGCCTCGGTCGAGGGGTTGCGGGAGGCGATGTGCCCACCTGTCCACAACGAGTCGATGGGCAGCTCGTCGAAGCGGGCGGCTCGTTTCAGCTCACCGCCGACGACAAGACCGACCTTCACCTGCTGGGGCACCGCACCCGTCACCGGACCGCCTCTCGGTTCCCTTCCTGCGTGGTCGGCGCATCCCCCGCCTCTTTCGTATCCCCGCATCTTTCGTGTCCCCCGCATTTTCCACGCCTTTGGTGAACGGGGCGAGGATCGCATCGGTGTCGGCGCCGAGGACGGGGCCGGGACGGACCGGGCCGCCGCCGCTGCCGCCGCGTCCGCCGGCGGAGAAGCGCCACGGTGGACGGAGCACCCGTTGACGTCCCAGCACTGGGTGTTCGACGTCGACGAACGCCTGGCGGGCGGCGAGATGCGGGTCGGCGGCAAGATCCGCGAAGGACAGCACCGGTTCGGCCGGGACGCCGGCGGCCTGCAGGATCGCCGCTGCCTCGGCCGCCGTCCGCGGGCCCGTCCAGGCGCGGATGGCGTCGTCGATCTGGTCGATGGCGTTGCGCCGGGCGGCCGGGGTGGGCAGGGTGAGTGCCCAGTCGTCGCGGCCGAGCACTGTGCACAACGCCGTCCACTGCCCCTCGTCACCGACCGCGAGCGCGAGCCAGCCACCCGCGCCGGTGCCGGGCGCGTTCCCGCCGTGCTCGTTTCCGCTGCCGCAGGGGTAGACGTCGTGGGGGGACATGGTGTGATGACCGTTGCCAAGGCGCTGGTGCCAGGCAACACCGGCGACGTGGGCCAGTACCGCGTCGGGGGCACTGGCGATCACGACCTCGCGGGAGGACAGGTCGAGGTGCTGGCAAGGTGTCGACCACCACGTCGACGCGGGCGGCGATCCGGCGGGCAAAGGCCAGCGCGTCCGGCTGCGTCAGGTCGAGCTTCAGTGATCGTTTGTTCAGGTTGAGCTCGTTGAAGATCGGCGATGCCTCGAGGCTGTCGTAGCGGACGAGGAATCCGTACCGGGCAAGGTCGGGGCGCCGGGTCGACTCGACCTTGACGATGTCCGTGCCGAGGAAGCCGAGCAGCAGCGTTGCGTACGGGCCGGCCGCCGCCCAGGTGAAGTCGAGCACCCGCACGCCGGCCAGCAGCCGCCCGGACTCGCCGCCGCGGCGGCGGGCCCGCCGCTCGTGCGCCTCGCGGGGCACGAAACCGGTGGACGAGCCAAGCCGCGGGGCCGGCCGCACCGGCAGCGTCGATGCCGAGAACCGGTAGGGCGGCCCGGGAATGCGCAGCCAGTCGTCCGCACCGCGGCCGGCGCTCCCGCTTTCGGCGACACCATTGATGCCGACGTCGCGAAAGAAGCCGCAGTGTGCCAGCTGTTCGTCGTCGAGCAGGTCGGCGGGCTCGGCGAAGATGCCGGCGGGGGCACCCACGGCCGCGAGGATGCGCGCGGCCTCGCGCCTGGGCCGTGCCTCGCTCCAAGCGCCCAGCGCCTTCTGCAGGCCGGGCACGTCAGCTGCCCGCTCCTGCGCGCTCGCGAAGCCGACCGCCCGGAACTCGGCGCCGTCAGGGGTGGCGAGCAGCCGCTCCCAGTGTTCGTCGCGCAGGCCGACGACCTGGATCCAGCCGTCCGGGCAACGTTGCATCCCGCCGACCGGGTAGCGGGACCGCTCCCGGCCCACGCAGATGGCGTCGTTGAGAAACCGGTCCAGCCGGGTGCGGTTGAGCGTCAGCAGCGACTCCTGGATCGACACGTCCACCCGCTGGGCGCTGCCGAGCTGGATCGGCGCACGCTCGGGAAACTGCTGCCAGCCAAGGCCGCTGGGCAGCGTCGAGCCCTCTCCGCAGGCGTGGAACAGGGTGAGGTGATGGGCCTGATGGCTGCTGCGCGGGCCGGTTGCGCCGAACGGCCGCACATTCACCACGGCCGTGTCGGGAATCCGCGCGACCAGCGTGCCGAGCCGGACAGGATCAAGATCGGTGACGACCAGATCGGCCGCCGCGGCCAGGTCCACGATCGCACTGTCCGCGCCGGACAGCACGACACTGCGCTTGCCGGCACGGAGGTAGACGATAGACGAACCGGGCGCTCATCCCCGCGGCGGTGCGAGGCTCCACCGTGCGCAGCACGTGCCCACCGGGCGGCTCCACCAGCAGCACCTCAGCGCCAAGATCGGCGATGATCCTGGTGCAGAAGCTCACGGCGACGCTCTCGCCGATCTCGATGACCCGCCAACCGGCCAACGGCCCGGCGCCAGACAGCTCGGTGGTGGACTGCCCGGCGGCCAACGGTCCGGAATCCCTCACGTCCGCTCAGTCCTGGCCATGCTCCGCAGCCTCCCTGCCGGTGCTGACACCCGGTGCCCTGCCGCCCGGATGCGAGGCGACCGAGCGGAGCGCGGTCCACCGACCCTGCGGCCCGTACGCCGTCATCTGGCTCCGGCACCCAGCCCGGCAGACCTCGCCCTGACAATCCCATCACCGGCGGCCCGACCGCGGCGGTTCGGCGGCCGAGTACGACCATGTTGCTCGCAAACCGGGCAACGTCGGCGGACGGGATCGGTGCCCGGCGAGCGTGTCGTCTGCTCGACAGAAACACAACGTCGCGTCAGCCGGCCATCCTCGCGATGCCGCGTAAAGTCATTGATGCAATCCCGTTACCGGCCGATGACAGGATGGGCACGAAGTGAGCGGCCACCCTGCCCGGCCAGCGGGCGGGAGGTTACACAAGCCTCCCTTCGAACAGCGGTAAAAGCAGTACCGGCACGCTCCTCACCGTCGCCCGCGGGCGACGCCCGAGGGCGCACCACCTGCCCTCGCGCGGAACATCTCGGACCGCTTTTCCGGGCACCAGGACGATCCCGGGCAGAGCCATGCGGACCGTAACCACCAAGGCTATCCAAGGGGGGAACCAGTGCTCCCGTGCATGGGAGCACCGAGCAGGACCGTTGGAGGAGTCGCTGTGCAGGGAGTTGCAAAAAAAGCCGTTGCTGGTTCCCCACACGGCCGTTCGGCCGCCCGTTTGACACACCCGTATGGAGGTGCCGCATGCCAACGCTGAGATTCCTCAGTGCCGATGAAAAGGTCGACTTCGATGATTACGTCGATCTGACCGAGATGGATGACATCATCACGTTCGGCTGCAGGTCCGGCCGCTGCGGAATCTGCGCCGTGCGGATCGTGAGCGGCGCCGAGAACCTGTCGCCGCGGACCTCGCGGGAAGAAAGCCTCTTCGATCTCCTCGGCGAGGACAGCCCGACCATGCGCCTGGCCTGCCAGAGCCGGGCCTACGGCGACGCCGTCCTCGACGAGGTCAACTGAGCCCGCCCCGCCATCCGGCACCCCCGCCGGTCAGTACCACCCCCACCAGCCAGCGCCACCCCTACCGACACCGCTCTTACCAGCACATTTGGAGATCCGCATGGAGACCACGAACCGCCTCACCCACAGCGCCCTGCTGCGTCGCAAGCCGTTCCTCGCCCCCCGTGACAGTGCCCGGGCCAAGCAGGAGATCGATGCCTTCCTGGACGGGAAGATCGAACAGTGGAACGCGACCGTACCGTTCGCGCGGCATCTCGAGGGCACCGACATCCACCTGCAGTACTACCGGCAGACGCTGGTCGAGCATGCCTGGCGCATTCGCCTGATGCGCACCGCGCAGTCCTACGCCCTCCACAAGATCACTCGCGTCAACGCCGAGGCGGCCAAGCTCTACGCGGCCTACCAGGACGAGGAGATGCTGCACGACGTCCTGTTCATGAAGGACGCCGAAAAGGTGGGGCTGTCGGCGCAGGACATCTTCGCGACCGAACCGAGCCTGTACACCCGGCTGCTGGCCGGCTACCTGTACTTCGTCGCGGAGCACGAGAAGATTCTCGGTGTCATCTGTTACAGCTATCTGGTGGAGTACACCACCCAGAAGATCACCCCGAAGCAGATCAAGGCCATGTCGACGTCACTGGGCAAGGACATGATTGTCGGCCAGGCCGCACACCTGAACACCGACCTCGTCGAGGACCACACCCAGGACATGTGGGATATTCTCAGCCTCTTCGTGGAGAGCGAGCAGGACCTCGTCGACATCAGGCGGTACTTCGATGAGATCCAGGAGCTGCTCCGGCAGTTCTTCGTGGATCTGTACGAGCGTTTCGGCAGCGCCGAGCCGAAGTCGGCCTGACCCGCGTCCTCGAGAACGGATGTCGACATGACCGGGAATCCAGGCTTTCTCATTCTCTCGCACCAGCTCAAAACCATGGTGCCGTCGCTGGTCGATGCCCTGCGCCGACGTGGGATCACCCCCTACGTCCTGTCGTCGCGTCCCGCGCAGGACACCGGGGCGCCGGACTGGCGCCCGCAGGTCGCCGCGCTGCACGTCACCGCTGACCACGCTCTGCGCCACGCCGACATCGACGCCCTGCTCGCGCGGCTGTCGGCGGAGGGCGTCCGGCTGCTGGGCTGTATCAGCGTCTGGGACGCCTACCGGGAACTGATGGCTCATGCGAATCGGCTGATCGGCGCCGGTGACCTGACCGAGCAGTCCGTCTGCCTGCTGCGGGACAAGCTGGCGATGCGGGAGCGGCTGCGCGAGCACGGGTTGTCGCAGGTAGGTGCCTGGCCGTTCGACGCGCGGCGGTTCGCCGCGCTGGGTGACCCGTCCCGGTACTTCGTCAAGCCGCGCACCGGGTTCGCCTCGCTCGGCGCACTGCGCGCGGACCGGCTCGACGACGCCGCCGAACCGCAACGGCTCTGGGATCGGGCCGCCCGCGACGTCGCCTATGCCGGCGCCTTCGAGGGCACCCCGGCGTTCCTGATCGAGGAGTTCATCGACGGCGTGGAATGCAGCTTCGAGGTCAGCGTCGAGCAGGGTTCGGTGACCGTGCACGCGGTACACGAGAAGGTCGACCTGCGCGCGGCCGGGCGCACGGTGTTGGAGAACGCCTGCGTCTGCCCGCCGACCTCGTTCGGCGCCGCGGTGGTGGCGCGCGGCGTCGACCACGTCACGCTCGTGCTGAAGGCCCTGGCCGTCGACACCGGCGTGTTCCACGTCGAGGCGCGGCACACCAGCGCCGGAGCCTGGGAGATCGTCGAGGTCAACCCGCGGGTCGGCGGCGCCTGCATCGTGCCCAGCACCCGGCTGCACAGCGGTGTGGACCTGCTCGGACGGTGGATCGACCTGTTGCTGGGCGACGCCGCCGGGCCACCTGCCGGCGAACCGGCGGACGACCGGATGCGTCGGACGTTCTTCCGGGTGTTCTTCGGCGAGCCGGGCCGCCGGGTCGCCGGGCTGACCCGCCGGCCGGGGCGGATCGGGGTCGTCGAGGACAGGGTGTTCGTCCACGAGGACGACACGCTGCCCGACGTCGACCGGGAGATCTTCGTCGGCCAGGCGCTGTGGGACGTCACCGACCTCGGCCCCGACCTGCCGGCCGACTTCGTCGTCGAGACCGAGTCCTATCTGGAGATCGGCTACCGATCATGAACATCGTCATCCTGCATCGCATCCCGTTCACGAAGATCCGCTACGACCTTGCGGTCGACCATCGCCGCCACACCGTCCGCTACCTGAGCACGACGGGCACGACCGACGGTCTGCCGCCCGGCGCGCACAGCCGGATCCTCGCCACCCCGACCACGGACGTCGACGCGCTCGCCGCCCGGCACGCCGACTGGCTGGGCCCGGCCGACCGGCTGATCGCCCGTTCCGAGCACGACCTGCTGCCGGCGGCTCACCTGCGTGAACGGTTCGCCATCCCCGGCGACCGACCCGCCGACATCGCGCCGCTGCGCGACAAATGGCTGATGCGCACCCTGGCCGCGGACGCCGGCATCCCCCAGCCCGCGTTCTGGAGCGCCGCGGACTTCCGCCGCACCCCGCCCGCCACTGCCGCCACCACTTACCTGATCAAGCCCCGTCTGGAGGCGTCCAGCACCGGCATCCAGACCGGCGACGCACGCCAGATCCTCGCCCGCCTCGCCCGGACGAACGGGGACGGGGACGGAGTCGCGGCCGACGTGTTCGTCGAGGAGTTCGTGCCCGGCGAGATCTGGCATCTCGACGGCTATCTGCGCCACGGCACCATCCGCGCGGTGACCAGCAGCGTCTACGTCGGGGACTGCCTGAACTTCGCCCATGGCAGCCCGCTGGGTTCCGCGCAGACACCCGACGAGCCGGGCGCGCTCGCGCTGCTGCGCCGCATCCTGGCCGCGCTCGGTCAGCGCGACGGTGCCTTCCACTGCGAGCTGATCCGGACCCCGGGCGGCCGGTTCCTGTTCCTGGAGACGGCGGGTCGGGTCGGCGGCGCCGGCGTCGCGGAGACGTTCGAGCTGCGCACCGGCATCAACCTCTACCAGCGCGACCTGGCCCACCAGCTGGTCGGCGGCACGCACCATCCGGCCGGCGAGACCGGTGCCGTCGAGGAGCCCCCGGTGCGACTGTCGGCGCACTGGTACGGCTGGTTCGTCTTCCCCGCGCACCACCACGCCCAGGATGCCCCGGACACCAGCATCAGCTTCGACCCGGACCGCTTCGCCGGGCGCCTGGTCTCCTACGTCCACAACGAGCGCCCCGCGGCGAAGGCGGGCGAGATCAGCTACGCGGCGGCGGCGACACCGCTGTCCGGGGTGGTCCGCGGCACCCCGCGGCAGCTGCGGGACACCCTCGCCGAGATCTGCAGGCGGTCAGGACCGCCTGCGCAGGCGACCGCTCTGGAGCCGGTATGAGCGCCGCGTGCTTTGTCCTCACCGGCTACAACAACACCCGCGTCTACGACGTCGCGAAGCTGCGCGACCTGTGCCACCGCGAGTACCGGGCACGCCTCGTCCTGGTCACCGACCGGCCAGGGCCGCAGGACGCCGCCGCCGCCGACGTCGTGATCGCCGCTGCGCTCGGCCGGCTCGGCCGGCTTCCCCCGAACGGCACCTCGGACGCCCCACCGAGCCCGGCCGGCGTGGCCGGGCAGGTGGCGGCGGAGCTGGCACGGCGCGGTCTGCGGCCGATCGGGGTACTGCCGTTCTCCGACCGCGGCGTCGTGTTGGGTGCGCAGCTGGCCGCGCGGTTCGGACTGCCCGGTGCCGAACCGGCGCAGGCCGCGAGCGGCCTGGACAAGCACCGGTTCCGTGCGGTCGAGGCCGCGGCCGCGGCCCATCCGACGGGCTACACGCCGCTGCGCAGCCAGGTCGTCCAGACGCTGGCCGAGTTCGAGGCCGCCGTGGCGCGGTTCGGCGGCTCGGCGTTCGTCAAACCGACCAGCGAGGGCAACAGCCGCGGCTGTCAGCTCGTCCCCACCCTCGCCGCCTGCCCGGCCCTGTGGACGGCCCTGGCGCCGTACCACGACCGCGGGGTGCTGGTGGAAACCCTGGTGACCGGCGCCCGCGAGTACAGCTGGGACTTCGTCGGTGGCACGCGCTGGCTGACAGCGAAGCACACCACTGCGGGACGGTTCCGCGCCGAGTTCCAGCAGATCGTCCCGGCGCCGCTGGACGAGGTGCAGACCGCCCTGCTCGACCAGGCCGGCGCCCACGTCCGGCAGCTGGTGTCACCGACCAACGGCGCGTTCCACACCGAGCTGTTCCTGCTGGAGCAGGGCGTCGCCACGGTCGAGACCAACCTGCGCCCCGGTGGCATGCACATCTGGGATCTGGCCAGGCTCGCCTTCGGCGGCTTCGATCCCTGGCGGGAATGGCTGCGCTGGTCGACCGACGGTCAGCTGCCCTCGGCTCGTCCGGTTGCCCAGGCCGTCAGCGGCATCCGGATGCTGCGCGCGCCCCGCGACGGCGTCGTCGGGTCGATTCCGGACGTCGCCGCCGTCGCCGAGCGGCTCGGCATCCCGGTGCAGGACGCGGAGCTCTGCGTGTCGCCCGGGCAGCAGGTGCGCGCCGAGGTCGCGGACAACGCCGGCTTCGTCGGCCACATCATCCTGGTCGCTGACGACGCCCCGACCCTGCTGGAGCGCCTGGACCGGCTCAGCGCCGCCGTCGAGGAACGGATCGACGTCGCGGGGAGTGGGCGTGAATAGCTGGCGGCTGCGGGTGTTCCTCGGCGCCCGGGTCCTGTCGACGCTGGGTGATCAGGTGCTGCAGTTCGCAGTCCCATTGATCATCTACACCGCGACGGGCAGCGTGTCGCTGGCCGGGTTCGCGTTCCTGCTCGAATGGCTGCCGCGGCTGAGCTCACTTCCGCTGGCCGGGGTGCTGTCCGACCGCTTCGGTGGACGCCGCGTCTACGCCGCCAGCGACAGCATCCGGGCAACGGCGTGCCTGGTCACCGTCCTGGCGCTGAGCCGGTGGCCGGGGCACGCCTTCGGCCTGACCACGGCGCTCATGGCACTGTGCGCGTTCTGCTACGCCCAGACGTTCATCGCGCTGGAGTCGACCATCCCGCAGGTGGTACCCAAGGAGGATCTGGCGAAGGCGCAGAGCGTCCTACAGATCATCAACAGCGGGTCGAGTGTGTTCGGTCCGGCGCTGGGTGGGCTGATGCTGCTGTGGGTGTCCCCGACCCAGCTGCTGTGGGTGAGCGGGGTGGCGTTCGCGGTCGGTGCCTGCGGCGTTCCCCTCCTACGTGGTCTCGGCACGCTGGCCTCGGATGCCCCACGCACCTCGGATGCCCCACGCACCTCGGATGCCGCAGGCGGCGCGGTGGGCGGGCGGCGAAGTGTGGGCGGGCGGCGAAGTGTGGGCGGTGACCTGCGGGTCGGCATCCGCAGTCTGGCCGGGGCGCCGATCCTGAGGTCGCTGGTCGGGCTGACGATGGTCGCCAACCTGATGGTGGGTCTTGCCCTGGCGACCGGGGCGCCCCTGACGATCGGGCGCTTCCACCAGCACGACAGGGTTTTCGCGACCCTGCAGATCACGGTGGGGATGTTCTCGGTGGTCACCCTGCTGTTGCTGACACCGTTGTTGCGCCGTCTGTCCATCTACCAGGTCGGCGTGCTGTCGTTCCTGCTCAGCGCCGCCGGTGCGGCCCTCGTCGGCGTCGCGCGGCTGTTCCCGTTGTACGTGCTCGGCTATGGCCTGTGCATCGGCATGACCGGCCTGTTCAACGTCTTCATCCGGGTCGAACGGCTGCACTGGATCGCCCCGGCCGAGCGGGGCCGCGTCATCAGCCTGATCGTGCTGCTCAACCAGAGCACGCTGCCCCTGGCCGGTGGGCTGGTCGCGCTGGTCGGCGGCCGGTTGCCCGTGCAGCTGCTGTTCCTCGCCGTCGCGGCGTTGGCCTGGCCCGCATACGCGCTGCTCCTGCGTCCGCTGCGCACGCAGGCGATGACGGCGCGCCCCGCCGCCGACCCCGCGCCGGCGCCGGTGGCGTCGTAGGCCGCCCCTCATCCCCATCACCGACCCCCATCACCGACCCGCTCGGGCCGCCCATGAGGTCGCCGCTCGATGTGTGGTTGCTGATCCCGCCAATGACCGGGCCCACCGACCGAGCATCGACGGATGACCCACGACAGCCCCGCTGATCCACGAGAGGTCGCCTGGACGGGATCGGCTGCGGCGCACCGTCCCCGGCACTGCCGTTCACTGGACGGCCAGGCCCTCGGTGGGTTGAGGTGCCAGAGGCGACACCCCGACCCGCAGATGGCAGATGGCAGATGGCGGATCGCGGTCGGGTCGAGGGAGACGGAGATGACGATGTCCGAGGTGCCGGTGGAGTCCGAGGTGCTGGTGGACCAGGACGGCGTGATCCTCACAGTGACGCTGAACCGGCCGCACCGGCGCAACGCGCTGACCTACACGTCGTTCCGCCTACTCGCCGACGCCTGGGACCGTGCGGACCAGGATCCGGACATCCGGGTCATCATCGTCACCGGCGCCGGCGGCAGCTTCTGCTCAGGGATGGACCTGCAGGCCCTGTCCGACCGGCAGAGCACGGGTCGTGTCGCCGTGTCCGCCGAGGAGTCCCGCGTCTACGACGCGCTGCTGCGTGACCGCCGCCCCCGCCAGCCGCTGATCGCCGCGGTGGAGGGCAACGCGCTGGCCGGCGGCGCCGAACTGCTGCTCGGCACGGACATCCGGGTCGCCGCCGAGAACGCCCGGTTCGGGCTGCCGGAGGTCCGCTGGGGCCTGTACGCCGAAGGCGGCGGCGCCGTCCGACTCCCCCGGCAGATTCCCGTTGCGGTCGCCGCTGACCTGCTGCTGACCGGACGGACCATCACCGCCGTCGAGGCCCGCGACGCCGGCCTGTTCAGCCACCTCGTCCCGGCCGGCCAGAGCCTCGCGAAGGCGCGCGAGCTGGCCACCCTGATCGCCGCGAACGGCCCGCTGGCGGTGGAGGCCGTCGTGCGCACCCTGCGCGAAACCCTCACCCTGTCCGAGCAGGATGCCTACGCCCACGACCATCCCTACGCCACCGCCGTCAACCAGTCCCTGGACGCCCAGGAAGGCCCGGCCGCCTTCGTCGCCAAGCGCACCCCGCTCTTCCGCCGCCACTGACCCACGGTCGGACGACCTGGTCAGCGCCGCAGTGGTCCGGCCTCGTCGAGAACCTGCCTGGCGGCGGTGAGCGGGTCCAGATAGAGGCCAAGGAGGTTGTGTGCCGCTCCCGCGTGAGCCCGTGCCACACCGACCACGAGGTAAGCGGCGAGGCAGGCAAGGACGAAGAACACCGCCGAGGCCATCAGGGCGGCCGGAAAGCTCCCGATCCACACGCCGCATCCACCGTCCGACATGTGCGGCCCGTTCGGCAGGTATCCGATGATGACGCCGTGATCGTGAACGCCGGTGTCCTCCCAGGTCTGAGGGATAGACCAGTACCATAGCGGCAGAGCAATCATCGCGACAAAGCCCAACCAGACCGCGAGTCCCACCGTGTCGATGATCAGTAGGGGAATAAACAGCACGAGCAGATAGACACAGTCACGAAGGGTTGCGGGATCGGACCATCGGGTCCTGAG
Organism: Frankia sp. R82; assembly: GCF_023716925.1. Taxonomy (GTDB): domain Bacteria; phylum Actinomycetota; class Actinomycetes; order Frankiales; family Frankiaceae; genus Frankia. The sequence continues at coordinate 75,334 of NZ_JAMQQG010000043.1, read as the reverse complement.
CTGGGCCAGCAGACCTGGGCGGATGACCTGCCGATACGCCGGCAGAATCCGGATACCCACCAGCAGGGCCCGGAGCCGCTCGAACTGTGCGCAACCGCGGATGATGCCGGCCGCGCCAACGAGGAATGGCAGCCCGAGCCAGATGATGCTCAGCGAGCCACCGAGAGCCAGCGCCGTGAGCGAGATACCGAACAGAACGGTACCGACAACGAGATAGCTGCCCAGATAGGCGGTCGCCACCCAGGGACCCGCAGAGAAGAACATGCGCAGCGGGTTGGGGTGGATCCGCAGGCGGCCATGCGAAGAATCAGGCGTCATTCCACACTCCTGAGTATGTTCTCGACCACATCGATCTTGGCGTCGAGCTCGTCCAGCCTCAGCAGAAGCGACTCCTGACTCTCGACCGCCTGCTCGGCCAGCTTGCGGTAGCTGGCCATCGCCACCGCGTCGGCCCGGTGGCGCTGCAGGGTGAAGTACGAGATCACGCTCACCGAGACACCACCAATGACGATCAGGACGATGACGATGGCGATGAGACCGCCACTCACCTCGGGTTCTCCTTCCGGTTGGGGGATTCTTCGCTGCTGTTCGGGGGGTCGGCGCTCGAACCAGCGGCCAGTTCGTCCGCGCGTATCACGTCAAGAATCACATCCACGGTGATGTGCAGGTCGAAGGCAGCAAGACTGAAGTACTTCATCGCTTTGCCATCTGACGACAGCTCGAGGGCCCCGCGCACAATGCCGGCCTTTTCCAGCCGGTCGAGATGCATGTAGAGCAGCGGTCGAGACAGGCCCAGCCGGCGGGCCAGCTCACTCACATGAACCCGGCCGCCGGCGAGCTCCGCGATGATGCGCAGCCGTTGCACGTGGCCCACCGCGGCGAGCAGCGCCAGGAGCTCCTCACTGGTCAGAACTACTCCCCGATGATCGAAACTTCACCTGTAAGAAAAACTTTACAGGTGTTTGGTCGATCTGTCATCCCAGCCTGGCTGTCGCCCGCTCCCGGCCCACCGCGGTCGGCGATCTCCGTCGTGGTTCTCGGCAGCTGTAGGACTGTTCGGGTGGTGTGGACACCACGGATCGGCGGCGGCCGATCGTGCTCATCAGCCATGTGGACGCCGACCGCGCCTGGGCGGCCCGATCGCGGCAGCCCGGCTGCGCGCCCGACCGGCGTGGACGGCCACAGACCTGGCCGACCAGCTCGCCGACCAGCTCGACCTACTCAGCGCATGCTTCGCCTTCTCGGTATGCACCCCGGCGTCGAGATGAGCGGGCCTGCGGCAGCCGCGCTGGCCGCCGCAACGCCAGCCGAGGCGGACCGGGCCTGCGGGCAGCTCCTGGCGGCCCGACTGCTGACCGAGGCCGGACTGGACCGCTACCGGTTCCACGACCTGGCGCGCGCCTTCGCGTACGCCCGCGCCGAGGCCGAGGAGTCCGAACCAACGCGCGGCGCATGACATCTACACGGACCCCGGGGATCGACCAACCCGTGTACGAACCACATACCGGGAATACCACCTGCTCACCGGACCGGTGAGCGCTGCTCCGATCCTGCCGGCCGCGGTGCAGTGGAGATGCGCGAGCCTGTGGTGGCCCCGGGACCGATCCTGGCTTGTCGCCACCGAGATCGACGGCTACCTCACCTACCTCGGCGCCAGCCACACCGCGATCGACACCATCCTCGCCGATCCCGCCCTCGACGCCGTCACCGCCCACCCCGCCACCCCGCTCGACCCCAGCTACGGCTGACCTCCACCCGGCCAGAAGGCCTCTGCTGCTGGAGACGCCTCGGGTGCTGGAGGCTGCTCGGGCGAGGGCGGCGATCGCGAACCAGGAGACGCCGTGAAAGCCGGCGATCAGGTTGTCCCGGCCGACGACGGCGAGGATGGAGGATGAGGGTCACGACGGCGATGCCGATCGCGGCGCCGGTTCGGCGGTCGAGCTGTTCCTGACCGCCTACGGCCCGCCCCGTTCCTGAGCGACCTTTCCTTGACGAAGTGGATGTCCGTCGCGTCGGGGTGGTGGGCGGCCGACGCCATCGCAGGCCCGGAGGAGACCTCGGGCCCCGACACGGAGGCTGGCCGCTGGCAGTCGCCGAGGCCCCGCCGCCGGCCTGCCTGGCGCCGACCGGCGCCGTCCCGCTCGTCCATACTGCTGGGACATACCTGACACCGCTCTCTCCCGACGACCCGCACCGGAAAGCCGCCCGGTGACCACGCACGGCCGCAGCAGGCGGAACCACCTGGCCGGCTGGCCGGCGCGTGGGCCCGCACCGGGCGACCGACCGCGGGCCGGAGAGGCAAGGAATCGGAGACCGTTATGGAACAGACGGGCGTCTTATTCTCGCTCCGTTTCGACTTCCGCAACCCTGACTTCGCCGGCACCGTCATGGCCGACCGCTACGCGGCCGGACTGGACATGGCCACCTGGGCCGATCGGCTCGGCGCCCACAACATCGTGATCTCCGAACACCATGCCTCGGCGGACGGCTATCTTCCCAGCCCGGTCCCGATGCTCGCGGCGCTGGCCGCGCGCACCACCAACACCCGGCTGATGGTCGCGGCGCTTCTCGCCCCTTTCCACGATCCGCTGTCCCTGGCCGAGGACCTGGTCGTGCTGGACCATCTGAGCAGGGGGCGGGTCGACGTTCTCCTCGGCGGCGGCTACGTACGCGAGGAGTTCGCCATGTTCGATGTTCCGCTGAAGGAACGGCCAAAACGGGTGACGGAGGCGGTCGCCACCCTGAAGGCGGCGTTCACCGGCGAGCCGTTCGAGTACCGGGGCCGGACGGTCCAGGTCACGCCCGCGCCGTTTCGCCGCGGAGGGCCGACGGTGCTGCTCGGCGGTACCAGTGAGCCGGCCGCGCGGCGGGCCGCCCGGATCGCGGACGGATTCCTGCCCGGGGTGCCGGAGGTCTGGGAGTTCTACCAGGACGAGCTGAGCAAACTCGGTCGCCCGGATCCGGGCCCCTGCCCGATCAGCGACAACCGCCTCATCTTCCTCGCGGAGGACCCGGAGAAGGGCTGGGAGCAGGCGGGTCCCTACTTCCTGCACGAGACCAACAGCTACGGCGCCTGGCAGGCCGAGAACAACGTGGCCTCGCCCTACCGGTCCTTCGACTCGCTGGATGAGCTGCGCGCCAGCGGACAGTACGCGGTTCTCACCCCCACACAGCTCGTCGAGGAACTGCGCGCCACGCCGTTCCCGTACGTCCTGTTCCATCCGCTGTGTGGCGGAATACCACCGGAGCTGGGCTGGTCGAGCCTTCACCTGTTCGAGCACGAGGTTCTCCCGGCCTTCGCCCCGGGCAGCGCGGGCTGAGATTTCCCCGGCGGGGCGGCCACCCATCGTGTGATCCCAACGGCCGCCCCCGCCGGATCCCGCCGGGACATGTCTGCGGCAGATCGCGCTCCGCCGGCCTTGCACCACCAGCGACTGGCCCTGCACCACCAGCGACGGAACGCGGCAGCCAGGATGGCGGTGAACCGGAGAGGCCCAGGTTCCGTCGCACCAGATGACCGACCAGACCCACGACAACGTCGATGGGGGCTTCACCCGTGCTCAGAGCAGGGCCCAGGGCGGGTCGGGGCAACCCGGGGCACGATGGTCCGGTCGGCACGGCCGCTGGGCGTCACCCTTCGTCGGGCCAGGTTTGCGTGGCGACCGACAAAAGGAGGGCCGAACGACCCCCCAAGGCGGACCGGAGGTCCCGGAGAGGTGGGCTGGGGATGTCTTGGACCCGCGTCCCCGAACAAGCAGGCTGCTGCCACAGGCAACCTTCCGTGGAGGGACGATGCAGCCGGACATCTTCGGGCCCGGTACGGGAACCGATACGAGCGGTGTTCTGACGCCAGGTGCCGTCGGCTGGGCGGTCGGTGTTGCGGCCATGGCGCCCTCGTTGCACAACAGCCAACCGTGGTTGTTTCACTGGAACGGATCGGATCTTGAGGTGCACGCCGACTGGTCGCGGCAGTTGCCGGTGATCGACCCGGATGGCCGGCAGCTCCTGCTCTCCTGTGGGGCGGCGCTGTTCCAGGGTGCCCTGGCGATGCGAGCTCTGGGGCGGACCGCCGAGATCACCCTGGCGGACGAGGTCGGCGCCGGGATTCCGCTGGCCTGCATCCATGGTGCGACCCGGGACGAGCGTGCACCCGGTTTCGAGGAGTGGGCGTTGGTGAACGCCGTCTTCGAGCGGCGCACGACCCGGGCGATGTTCAACGCCCGTCGGGTCCCGGCCTCGCTGCTCGCGGACCTCACCGACGCCGTCTCGTTGGAGGGTGCCCACCTGCATGTCGTCGCCGAGGGCGACACCACGCAGGTGACGGCGTTGGCGCACACCCTGGCACTGGCCGACCGTGCCCAGCGTGCCTCGCCGCATTACCGCCGGGAACTACAGGAATGGACCCGGCCGGCGGGAGACGGCACGCCGGATGGTGTGCCGCAGGTCGCGGCAGGGGCCCGACGGCCGGTGCCGGAGCCGGAGCCGGGGGAGTTTCTTCAGCGTGACTTCGGCTCGGACCGTCTGTGGCAGGGACCACCGGAACATCCCACGATCATGCTGCTCAGCGCCGAGGACGATCAGCAGTCCCTGCTGCGGGCGGGGATGGCCCTGGCCCGGCTGCTGCTGGTCGCCACCGCGGCCGGCGCGAAGGCCAGCCTGCTGAACCAGGCCGTCGACCTCGCGGGGTCCCGGGAGATGGTGCGCCGTCACACCCGGACCCCGGCGCTTCCCCAGGTGTTGTTGCGCCTGGGCTACACCGACGAGGTGGCCGCACCGACCCCGCGCCGGCCGGTCACCGAGATCCTCATGACGTCCGACCCCTGCACCTGGGCGCCCAGCCCCCGCTGACCGGCCGGCGTGGGCGACCGGTCAGCGGGGGCTGCCGGGTGCCCGTGCGGCGCATCCGTGATCGACAGGACGACGGACCGACCATGGCGCACAGCCATGGCGGGAACGGGAGATGATCGCAATGGTGGGGATCGTGGTGGGACTCGACGGTTCCGCGGGCTCGACGGCGGCGTTGCGATGGGCGATCGACGACGCTCGCCTGCGTGGATCGGACGTGCGTGCGGTCCTGGCCTGGGCGGCGCCCGACCGGCCGGACGAGGTGAACGTGTCCGCGCAGTCCCCGCTTCTCGAGGATCTCGCCGTCGCGGCCCGGCGGCTGCTGCACCAGACGGTGCGCGGGGTGTCCGCCGAGGCCGTGTCACCCGAGGCCGGGTCACCCGAGGTTCGGGCCGTCCGGGTCGTGGAGCGTGCGGTGTACAGCACCGCGGCCCATGCACTCCTGCAGGAGTCGCTCGATGCCGACCTGCTGGTCGTCGGCACGCGCACGCGACAACTGCGACGCTATGTGATCGCCGGATCCGTCGGTGACACCTGTGCCCACAAGGCGTCCGTCCCGGTCGTCGTCGTGCGCGAACCGGCGGAAGGCCAGTCGCTGACCGCTCGTCCCGTCCTGGTGGGCGTGGACGGTTCCGCGGCGTCCCTGGCAGCGCTGCGATGGGCGGCACGGGAAGCGGACATGCGCGGCGTTCCGTTGCGGGTGCTGTACGCCCAGCCCCGGGAGCTGGCCGGGCGGCTGGTTTTCCCTGGCCCGCTACCAGGGCGGAGCCGGCCGACCGGCACCGCGACGCTGGATTACAGCGCCACCGCATGTCGGGCACAGCTCGACGAGCTTCGGCTCACCCCCGAACTCATCAACGGGGACGCCGCGACCGCGCTGATCCACGAGGCCCGGCACGCCCAGCTGCTCGTGATCGGCGTACGCGGAACAGGCGGCTTCCCCGGGCTGACCCTCGGCTCCGTCGCCCACGCGTGCGTCGTCCGATCACCGTGCCCGGTCGCCGTGGTAGGCCGCGGCTGGTCCGAACAGCAGCCACCTCCCACCCGCACGGTGACGGACCTGACCGCCGGCCGGGAACAGCACCCGTGACACCGGACGGCGACGACACCTGAGCCGGACGGTCCGAGCTCCCTGTTCGATCAGTCTGTTCCCTGGATGACGGGCGGGGTGAGCGGGGCCGGCAGGTACTGGGCGAGCCAGTCGACGGCGGGGGCGAAGGCCGCGGACCAGACTCCCCAGTTGTGGCCGCCGTGGCCGGTGATGACGGTGGTGGTCGGGAGTGCCCGACAGTATCGACGCAGGGTCTCGGTCATCGCCTTGGCTTCGGCGACGGCAGGCGGATCGCCGCCGGAGGCGAAAAGGTAGAGCGCGGGGGCCTCGGGAGCGTGGTAGCGCACCCACCAGAGGGGTGAGTTGATCCGGCGACCGAACCGTGCGTCGAGGTAGAGCGCCGACGTACCAGGATCCTCGGCGGCGTTGAAATAGCCGGACAGGCTGGCCGCGGCCGCGTAGCGTTCGGGATGGTGCAGGGCGATGTTCGTCGCGCAGAACCCGCCGGTGGAGATGCCGAACGTCGCCCAGGAGCGGGCCGGCAGTACGCGAAAGCCGGCTACGACGTCGTCGAACACGTCGATGGCAAGGTAGGTCTCGAACTGCGGCCCGCGCACGGCGTTCACACATTCCGAGCTGGTACCCCCCTGGTACACCTGGGGAATGACGAGGACCATCGGTGGGATCCGGCCGGCAGCGATCTCGGTTTCGAGACGGTTCTGAATGGACATGTTTCCGGGAAACGTCTCCGGTGAGCCGGGAAAACCGTGGAACACCTCGAGGGCGGGGAATCGCTGGTCGGCCGGCCCCCGGAAGTAGCCGGCCGGCAGGTAGAGCAGTCCGTGATGACTCAGACCGCTGTGGGCACCATGGAAGATGACCGACAGCATTTCACCCTTGCCGTGGCGTGCCGCATGGCGTCCGGCAGCCAGCCAGTTCGCCGTCAGGACGTCGACGCCCGAGGCACTCTGCGGTCGTACCGGAACAGCAAGGGAGTGTTCCGTCCCAGGGTTGCCGAGCAGGTCCGACAGCGATGTGTAGAACCCGAACTCATGGTTCACCTGAGCCATCGCGATGACCGCACCCACCGACATGATCAGGATCATGCCGATGACACGACCAGGAACGGCCGCGACCCGTGGCCACCGGTTCCAGGCTACGTAGACGGCCACCAGACAGAGCAGACCGAGCACGTAAAGCATGACGAGAAACGGCCAGGTGGTGATCCGCACCGAGGCCCCCCTTCCCTCTCCCGCACCCGCAGGTCAGGAAGTGAGAAGCATCACATATCTTCCGATCTGTCCCTGTCGGAGCTTGTTGTCGGCGTTGAGAGTACCCGGCACCACCTTGCCCCAGCTACAGCCCTTCCACATCCTTCTGCGGCAGAGATGCTCCGTGCAGAGATGCTCCGTGCAGAGGGGCGTCACGGGCCGAATGGCGGGCGGGTCGGCCGGCGCTCCCGCGGACGCACCAGCCCCGCCCCCGCTGCCAGAACCCCATAACAGACGGCGCGAAGTTCACCTAAGCGGCTATTTACTATCAAGTCGGGCACGTTCGGGTGCTGTGACGTGGTCGGACGCCGGAAAGCCGCAGATCCGCAGATCCCAGGACGTCGTCGGACCGACAGCCGCGACCTCCCCCTCCGGAAGATCGGGCTTCGGGCTTCGCACCCTCGCCACGACGATGGGCGGCGACATGTCCCGGACGGGCAAGCCCATGTATGACGGCGAAGGATGAAAGGCTTTTCGGGAACCAGCCCGATCCTGCGCTCGTCGCCGCGTCGAACGCCCCAGCCATCATCACTCCTCCCGCCAGCAGGTTGCCGCAGGCCACGAACGCATCCGCAGGCACCGGTCCACCCGCCACTGCCCGAGATGGACGTCAGAGCCCATGTCGGGCCGGGTGCAACGGCCGCCGACGGATTCGCCGACCCGCGTGTCCAACCGCGCCTGAGCACACCGGGTACCCGGGAGGTGCGTGGGGTGCATGTCGGATCTCCGGCGGTGACTCGCGGCCGCCCATGGTAAAAACCGGGTGGGCTCAAGGGGGGCGGGGACGTGCTGGCATCTCGACGTCAGCTGATCGCTGGCATGGCCATCGGGGCTCTGACCGGCTGCGCGGCGCACGGTTCCAGCGCCTCCGGACGCGGCGGGCAACCGATCCCGGCGCCCGCTCGGGGCGGGCCCCGGATCGGGGCGGATCCCGGCGGCCCGACCATGGTTCCCGCCGGAGCCCCCGCGACACCCGGTGGACTGTCGATGGCGCCCGGCACGCCGAGCCGCGCTGCGATCGTCGCCCGCTACGAGGGGCTGCTTCCCCACGCCTGGGGGCTGCACCTGCCAGGGATGATGGACACACTGCCCATGGGCGGCAGGACCCTCGCGCTCACCTTCGATGCCTGTGGCGGCCCGGGAGGCGGCGGCTACGACCACGGGCTGGTCACCACGCTGCGACGGTACGCCGTGCCGGCGACCCTTTTCCTCAACGCCCGGTGGATCGACGCCAACCGGCCGGTGTTCGCCGACCTCGCCGCCGACCCGTTGTTCGAGATCGCCAACCACGGAACCCGGCACCGCCCGCTGTCGACGTCGGGCCGCTCGGCCTACGGAATCGCGGGAACCCGAGACTGCGGCGAGGTCTTCGACGAGGTGGCCGGAAACCACGCCAAGCTCACCGCGCTGCTCGGTGCGCCGCCACGACTGTTCCGTCCCGGCACCGCCTTCTGCGACGACGTCGCGGTCCGCATCGTCGGCGACCTCGCGGAGACAGTGGTCGCCTTCGCGGTGAACGGCGACGGCGGCGCCACCTTCACCCCGGCCCAGGTTTCCACCGCCCTGCTCACCGCCCCGCCCGGGTCGATCGTGATCGGGCACATGAACCATCCCGGCCGTGGCACCGCCCGCGGGGTGGCCGCGGCGCTCCCCCGCCTGCTCAACGCCGGCTTCCGGTTCGTACACCTGCCCGCGCCCCCGCACGGGCCATAACCGCGTGGACGCCATCCACCGCCCCGTCGGACACGAACAAGGAAGGGCGACCGGATCGATACAGGCGGCGGATCGAGCAGCTCAGAATCTCGTCGGAAACACTGCGCCCGTGGCGGGGAGCTCCCAACCCCGGTCGGGAAGAGCGAATACCGGCATGGTCAGTGCTCCGATCCTTTCCTCTCGCCGGGCAGGGCTCCTCCTGGCGGACAGGGCCGTTGGCGCCCTGGCGGTCTTCACCTGCGGTCAGGGTGACTCGGGATCCGGCTCGTGGGTCGGGGTCGGGGTGGGACCGGCCGGGTCGGCCGGGTTGGCTGGCGCGGTGGGATCTCGGCCGGTGAGTGCTGCTGCCACGGAGGCGACGGCGATCGTGACGAGGGCGCCGAGGATGAGGGCGGCTGGTTCGCCGGTGGCCAGCAGGTGCGACTGCGCACCGAGGGTGGCGGCCGCGACCGGTACGCCGAGCTGCGCGGCGGCCAGCGCACCGAGTGTTGCCGGCTGGCCGATCAGACGGTTGACGAGGTGACACAGGCCAGCCCCGAGACCGAGGGCCAGGCCGAGCCCGATCAGCGCGGGGCGCTGGGCGAGCGCCTGCAGGTCCAGGGACGCTCCGAGCCAGAGGAAGAACAGCGGGCCGAAGAATCCCTCCGTGATGGCGAAGAGCTGGCGGGCCAGGCGGCGGGGTTCGCCGACGGCGGCCACGGCCAGGCCGAAGGCGAACCCGGCCAGCATGATCGATACCTGGGAGGTCTGGGCGACGGCGGCCAGGCCGAACAGCAGGGCGAGACTGATCCGCAGTTCCAGGGCGAACTTCCGGCGTTCCGACAGGCGGTGAAGCTTTCCACGCCACCCACGGCGTTCGGTCTCGCGCAGGACGGCGAACAGCGCAACGGCGCAGACCACCACCACGACGGCCCCGATGGCCGCGCGGCCCGCCCTGGCGGGGTCGATCGCCAGGGGCAGGGCGACGATGCACGCGGCGTCCGCGATGGCCACCTGGGGCAGTAACTGCAGGATCGCGGTGCCTTCGAGCTGTAGTGCGTCGAGGATGGGCAGGACGAGGGCGGCGGAGGACGAGGACAGCAGCACGGCGTACAGGGCCGGGTGGCCGGTGCCGAAGACCGTGGAGATGGCCAGCGCGACGGGAACGGACACCGCGCCCACGACGGCGGCACGGCACAGCCCGACCGGCAGTGCGCGCCGAAGGCCACGGTCCCCCACCGGGACATGCGAGCCGGCGACGAACATCACCAACGCGAACCCGACGTTGGCCAGGAACGCGAACGTGGGCGTGGTCGGGTTCAGGCGCCCCACGCCCATCGGACCGAGGGCGATCCCGGCCAGGAGTTCACCGACGACGACAGGCAGCCGCCAGCGGTGCGAGAGCGCCAGCAGCGGACCGGTGATCCCGGCCAGGCAGACCAGTGCCAGAAGAGCGAAGCTCACTCCTGCTCCGCCGCCGGGCCCCCTGGCCGGGCCGGCTGGGTCGGGCGGGTGCCGGGGTCCACCAGCCGACAGGGAATGTCGGTGTTCTCGTCAGTGTGGTAGCTCGCACACACCCGGTGGTAGCCGTCGGCGATCTGCAGCGCCCGTCCCGACGTCAGGTCGCCGCGGATCAGCAGCACCGGAGACAACGCCTTGCGCCCGGCGATCTTGTGCAGGTCCGCGGCAACATGCGGGTTGTCGACCGGCAGCAGCGGCAGCCCGGACGCACGCAGGATGTCCTTGGCCTTCCAGTGCCGGGTCCTGGCCGCGCGCAGCAGCCCCACCAGGACGTCGATCTCCTCGGGCCCGGCCAGGAGCCCGAGATAGGCCGCCGCCGCGGGGTAGTCATGCTCTTCGGGGTCGTTCTTCCACCGGACGTCGGGCATCCGTCCATGCTCCTCTACCGACCCACCTGCGCCGATCGAGGCCCCCACGGTGATCCCACGATGTTCCCGCAGTGGTCCAGGTGCTGACCGCGGGCTGTGCGTGGCGGCATCGGCCAGTCACGCGGGGTGCCGGCGCCCGGGGTTCACGTCGCCAGCCGGGCCTCGGATCGCGCCGGGGGCCATGAAGAGGACGAGGCCGGTGCCCAGGCCTCCTACGGCCGGCCGGGTGCGGACGGCCGGGCCCGGAACGGGGCGGCGAGCTGGCCGAGCCAGCTGGCCGGCATGGCGTCGGGGATGCCGTAGGCGGTGGGCAGCCGGCGGGGAAGGTGACTGGTGCGTAGCAGCCGGTCCCAGATCGAGAAGATCGCCCCGTAGTTGCGGTTGACCGCCTCGGGTTCGAGGGCGTGATGCCAGTGGTGGAACGCGGGGGTGACGAACACGGCGCTCAACGGCCGCAGCGTGATGCGGGTGTTGGCGTGGGCCAGAAACGGAAAGTAGAACTGGAACGCCATGAAGGCCGCGGAGAAGCTCAGGTCGAAGCCGATCGCGTAGATCGGGAGCACGGTCACGACCAGGTTGATGATCTGGTCGAGGGGATGGCCGCGGCTGGTGGACAGCCAGTCCAGGTCAGTGCTGGAGTGGTGCACGGCGTGCAGCCGCCACAACGGTCCGATCTCGTGCAGCGCGCGGTGACCGGCGTAGTTCGCCAGGTCGGCGACCAGAACCAGCACGGCGAACTGCAGCCATCCCGGCTGCGCGAGCACGACGTGGCGCACCGCCGACGGGAACACCCGGTGCGCCGCCGGGCCGAGCACGCCCAGTGCCACCGCGAACGCGATCGTGATCGGCAGCCGGTTGGCGAAGCTGTGCACGACGTCGACGACCCAGTCGGGCCGGGGCGGGCGGTGGATCAGCGGGATGAGCTGTTCGAGGGGAATGAAGACCAGCGCGCAGATCACGAACCCGAGCACCAGTTGCGGGCGCTCCAGGACGCCGGCGGCCACGGCGGCCACGGCGATCAGGCCCGTGGTCACCCTCCGCAGCACTCTGGCTCGGCCTCCCCCGGACCTACCGGAGCACCCGCGCCCCCCGGCCACCGTGGCGTCCCCCGGCGCCGCGATGGCAGTGCTGGTCCCGGCCGACGCGGGTACTGGCGAGACAGCGGCCATCAGCGTGTCCTCTCGGGGGATTGCGGCCGATCCGCGGTCCGGGCCCGACGGCCTGGACCGGCCGGTCCGGGTCGCGCCGGTGGGGCGCCGGCCGTGATGGCCCGCGCCCCACCGGGCAGCCCCGGCAGCTGCGGGGCGTAGGAACTACTTGGACGGGTCGACCACGATCGGACCGCCCTTGATCGGACCACCGGTGCCGCCGCCGATCGGCATCACGCCGGCGTCGGAGGACGACCCGCGGAACCAGTCCGGGTGGGTGATGGACAGCGTCCCGCCGACCAGGCCGAAGGCGAGCATCGTGATGAGCAGGAGGCGCCCGACGGAGTTCTGGAAAAAGGTCTGCACTGCAGCCATACGTATTCCTTTCACGCCTGGCACGTGCGCCTCGGGAGAAAAAGGGGAAGCGCGCGTACCGACCGGAACGCTCCGGCGGGCCCTTGCCCGCCGGGGAGGAGGCCGGCTGGATCCCAGGTTGGGAACCCTTTCGACTGACGCTCAGGGTATCCCGTTGAAAGTTGGGACGCGATGACTGTCGTGTAGTCGACACCCGACGTTCATGTGCATGGTCCGACCTGGGCGCGAAGTGGGCCCGTGGACCCAGAGGCCGCTTTCCCGCCCTTTATCGCCGGGATACCGTTTCTTCGACCTTCCCGGTGGACCATTTTCCTCCGCATTCCGATCTGGCGCCAGCCGGATCGTTCATGTCGCGAGCGGGCACGAACGACGGCCGTCCTCTCTCCCTCGTTTGACGTCGAGTCGCGTGGTGTGGCCTGGATGCGGCCGTGGTGGGGCGCACGGAACCAGCGTCCAGTACCAGCCCCGCGACCAGCATCGACGACATGGCGGACACCATGGTCCGATCACCCACCGGCGTCGGGGACGGGTGGCACCTACATCGCGCGAAAGCGCGCGCTGTTCGGCGCCGACCCATGGGTGAAAGCGTCGCCGATATCGCAGGAGTGACCGCCCGCTCTGGCGTTTGAACACTGCGCCGAACACCCTCTCGGACGTTTTTTCCAACGTCGGGGCGAGAGCTGCGGCCCGAATCCCACCGTCGCACGGTGCCCGCTGCGCGAGCAGCATTCGCCAGCGACCAAGGCAGGTCAGGGGCGGCACCCCCGCCGCCGCCTGGACATGTGCGGCGAAGACGATACGTGACATAACCACAGCGCCGACAAGCTCCGCCAAGATCCAGACCCTTCCGGGATCGGCATGCACAAGCCCGATCGCCGGGTACGGCCGATCGCCGGGCCAGCGCGCCTGGACGGCGATCGGCCGCCGTGCCACCCCGTCCGCGGCAACGCCCCTACCCTGCGGCCCCGATCAGAGGCCGTCCACCACACCCATGACCATCGTCGGACGCGGAGTGCGGCGCCCTCCGTCGAACATCACCGCGCCGGACGGCGATGCTCCCCGGTTCTGATGCGCTCGCCGACGCGCCAGGCGAGCGCAGGGCATCCCCTACACGGAAGGGCATCGCCGCCTACAGGGTCCGCCCGGCGGAACGGCCCGCACGCCCGATCCGACCCCGGCACCCGACCTTCGGCGCGCCCCACCCGGGGACTTGATCTGCCGGTGGCCGGGGGTAGCGACAACCACCATGTCCGACCGTGTAACATCGCTCCTGTCGGCGGGTGAGACCCGCGACCACCTGTCCGGGTGGCGGAATGGCAGACGCGCTAGCTTGAGGTGCTAGTGCCCTTTATCGGGCGTGGGGGTTCAAGTCCCCCCTCGGACACGTTCTGAACTCCATGGTTCAGCTGCACGGATGCCGCAACCCGGCGCAACCCGGGGTCGTAGATCAGCGTCAATCCGATCTGTGCGTACAGCCGCGCCTTGTCCGCGGGGTCCGCATCGCCGAGGACGACCGCGATGTCACCAAGCTCGGCGACCAGCGCAGCCAGCTCCTCCTCGGCCATCGGCCGCATCGTCGGAGCGGTCACGCTCGACCGTTTGACCGCCGCCGCCCGCGCTGCCTGCGTCTCGGCAATCCATCCCGTCACCACCACCGGGTCCGCGCCCGCCTCCAGGGCAGCCCGATGCTGGGCCAGCTTGCGGTCGCAGTCGGCGATTGCCTCCCGGGCCTGCCGGGCCACCTCCACCTGCCGAAGATCCACGGGACGGTCCTGCTCGCCGAGCATCGCCCGAATCGTGGCGCCCAGCCGGTTCGGGGCGAACGCGGTAGCCACCCACCGGTCCAGCTTCGGCACCACCCGGTCTTCCCGGATGTACACGTTGCGGGGATGGTTCAGCGCGTTCGCAGTTCCGTACTCGGCGGGGAACCCGCAGCGGTAGTGTGGCCGGCCGTTGTTCATCGACCCCTGCATCCGCCGGCTGCAGATCGCGCAGTGCATCAGCCCGCGCAGCTGGTAGGGGTGGCGCCGCCTGGGTGGGGTGTGCGGGTTCGCCGCGGTTCGGGACTGTGAGGCGATGATGGCGCCGGCCTGCCGGAAGGTGTCGTCGTTGACCAGCGGCGGGTGAGCGATTTTCTCCGACCAGATCCAGTCGTCTTTGCCGTTCCACCGCAACTTGGTGGTGTGCCCTGGCCGACGTCTTTCACGTCGAGGAGGACCTCGTCCTTGCGCTGCTTGTTCCACACCTGCCGTCCGGTGTAGCGGGGGTTGGTGAGGATGACCCGGACGGCACTTTTCCCCCAGGCGATCCCGCTGCGGTGAGTGTTACGTGTCCGGTCGTGGGCCGAGGGGCTGGGGATTCCGTCGGCGGTCAGCCCCTCGGCGATGGCGAAAATACCTTGCCCTTCGAGGAACTGGCGGAAGATCCTGGCGACCACGGGGCTGGTATCCGGGTCGGGTTCCAGGACGTGGAGACGTTTCCCGTCGGCCGCCTTCGCTGGGTTGGGATGGATGCCGGCGTCGGCAAGGCGGTAGCCGTAGGGTGGCCGGCCACCGAGGTAGCGGCCTTCGGTCAGCGCCTGCGCGGCCATGGCCGAGCGGACGCGGACTTTGATCCGCATCCGCTCGCCTTTCGACATGCCTCCGAACACGGACATGATCAGGTCGTGGGCTTCGTTCCCGGGGTCGATCGGGCCGCCGACCTCAGGCACCCAGAGGGTGACGCCGTAGTGCTCGAAGACGGGGAAGGTCAAACCGAACTGGTTACCGTAGAAGGCGCGCTGCGGTTCCCCGACCACGACCGCATCGAAGCCACGGTCGGGGTCGGCAAGGGCAGTGAGGAGGTTGGCGGCCTGGGGGCGGCGCTGCCAGGGGACCGATCTGGACTGGCCGATGTCGAAGTAGTCGGCGACGACCTGCCCATCGCGGGGGGCGATGAGGGCGGTGGCGCGGCCGCGCTGCCAGCCCAACGAGGATTCCGGGTCCTGCTGATCCTCAGTGGAGACGCGGCCATAGAACGCGAAGCGGATCAAGACGGCTCCGTTCTGTTGGATGTGATCGGGGGCGCGTCAGCCAGTGGCGCCGAGGTGTGCCCGGCGCAGGATAGCGAGAAGTGTCCGGGCGGCTTGGGGCGACAGCTGCGGGGGGTCGTCGGGGACGACGACATCGAGGGCGTCTGCGGGTGGCGGGTCTGCGAGTCTGAGCCGCCGGCGAGGCTCCCGCTGAGGCGTCGGAGCCATCCCGGTTGTGCCAGGTCCCCACATCCGAGGTGAGTCGTCCCGCTCGGCTTCCTGCATCACCCGTACCTCCCGCTAGGCCCCCGGTGCCCCCGGAGGTTCCCCAGCATCCTCTTTTATGGGAGGCTACGTCCAGTCTTAGTAGACGGAGGCATGGTGGAGCGGTTACTGAAGCCCTGCGAGCTGGCAGAGCTGTTGCAGGTGAAGGCGAAGACGCTGGAGAACTGGCGGGCGATGTCGCCACCGCAGGGCCCGGCGTTCGTGAAGATCGGCCGGGTGGTGCGCTACCGGACGCTTGATGTGCTCGAGTACATCAAGGCACGCACGGTCCAGACCGTCGTCGACTAGCTCTGCCAGGGCCGGGTTACTCTGGCTACGGAGCAGGATTCGATTTGTCCGGTATCGACTTTCTGTGCGCAAATAACGATGACGTTCCGTTATTGTTCTCGCCTGCAACAGCGCGAACCACTAGCGTCACACAATCTGACGGTTACGTCGGTATCTGCAGGTAGACGACACCTTAGGGTGAGGTGTCCGCCGGGGGGCGGAGAGAGAACGGGGTGCGGGGGAGCATGGGTGATCACAGAGTGTTCGTTGCACTAGCGAACGCGAAACGGAACATTGATGACCGCAGGCGACTCTCCGAGGACCCCGGGGTAAACCCCCGCGACCGGGCCATCGCGGCGATCGAGGCCGACGCGATGGCGGGACAGCTCGACCAGATCCGCAACGACGTCAGGGCGCTCCGTGAAGCGTCCTAGCTGTCCGATTCCCGCGGGTCACTGACCGGCTCGCCGTCACCGTCGAGCTGCTGGAACGCGGCCTCGAGGTCGTCGCCGCTGCCAACCAAGCCGTAAAGGTCCTCGACAACCTCACCGGCGTCGACCGCTGCCCGCGGCCGTCCCCGGCTCGCGCGCAGGAACGCATCAGCCAGGAGATGCGCCGCTTCCACCCACTCGGACCTGGTGCGCTCGTCCATCTCGTCGGCCTTGGCTAGGAGCCGTCTGGCCTCGATTTCGAGGTGGGCGTCGTCGGTTTGGCCGCTGATGGATCGGGCGAGAGCATCCCGAATGTCGGCGATGCCGAGATTGAGGGCGGTTGCGAGGCCGCGGATGGCCCGGTCGCCTGGCACGCGTTTCGGCGCGCTTCGCTCGAGCCGATGAACGTTGCTCGCGGTGAGTAGCTGGCCTTTTTCGTCACTGCCAGCCAGGGTGGCGACGGCTTCGTAGCTGAGCTTGTCTTTCGCGCGCTCGGTGAAGATCAGCCATTGAAACGGGGTTGGCCGCGCCAGTGGCCGGAGCGGCCCCTTGCCGAGGGCGTAGTCGGAGGCGGAGCCCGGCTCCCACCACATGGCGGTGTCCACCGACGGCAGGGTTGAGACGTTGACGCCGCCGCCCTGGCCCATCAGGTAGTAGGTCGAGGTCGGTAGCGGGTACAGCTGCCGGGCCTGCATCCCGAGCTCGTCCATGCGGTCGCGCACAGCGGCGTGCAGGAGCCGGGTCTGTTCGGGGGTCAGCCGACCACCCCGTTTATCCGTCGCCACAGGCGCAAGGGTGTCACATCGCTGTGGCGCGTCGCGGCCGATCCTGGGGGCCGGCTCGTGTCTGTAGTCACTGAGGGCTCAAGCTCTTGCATGCATGTTCAGCCTGTTCCAGCTCTTGACTTTTCCTGGAACAGAATGGAACATTAGGCCATGGCTCTAACGACACGGCGCACCAAGCCCGCCGACCGGTGGCTCCGATCGTCGGACGTTGCCGTCCTGTTGGGCTACACGCGTCAGCACGTCACGTGGCTGACCCGTCGCGACGCGAAGCAGAAAGATCCGGCGCGTGGACTGAAGGCGGCAGAGCACATCCAACGCGGAACCAAGATCACATACCGCTACCGGCTGTCCGACGTCATCGCCTACATCGAGGGCCCGGTCTACGCCCGCGGACTGTCCGCAACAGCCGCATAAACGCCGGACGCCCCATGCCGTTGCGACCGGCCGGGGCGTCCTGACACCCCATCCCACCACCATCAGAGAGGGGTACCTGTGTCTCACACTACCCCGGGGATCACCCGCCACCGGCCGTGCGCCGGCTGCGGCGGATCGATCCACCTGCACCGCGCGGTGCTCGGCATCGACGGCCAGGCCGTCCACGTTCCGGCCGAGCAGTGCGACTGCCCCCGGTACGTCGAGGCCACGCCGACTGGTGCCGTATGAGCGCGATCAACTTCCCGCCCGGCTC
Source organism: Frankia sp. R82 (assembly GCF_023716925.1). Classification (GTDB taxonomy): domain Bacteria; phylum Actinomycetota; class Actinomycetes; order Frankiales; family Frankiaceae; genus Frankia. The sequence goes on along the minus strand of NZ_JAMQQG010000043.1, from coordinate 57,597 downwards.
GCCGCAGGACCTTCAGTCCCGCAGACTCCAGGGCGCGGTCCTAGCGTTCGACGACTGGGTGCTGACGTACGGGTCGGTGAACATCCCACTGACTGCCCAGCGGCGCTACAGATGCACGCCTTCCGCCTGCCGCTTCGGCTTCCACTCCTGCGTGGCTGCCGCTGTCGTCTACTGGGCCACCGCCGACGGCGGCCAGTGGCACTGGCACGTCATCGACGGCCGGCCACTCGACGTACGCCCCGGCGACAGCATCGTTCACCTGAACCGGTCGCCATATGCCGACCCGGACGTCGCGATGCGGGCCGCCGAGCTGGGCGTGACCGCCTACTTGGCTGGTGATGTCCGATGAGCGACAACCCGACGGCCAGCCCCTACCAGGGGGATGTGGCCACCGCGGCGAACCTCGCCGCCGACGCCGTCCGCCTGGCCAACAGCCTGGACGGCACCGGCTTGCCCGTCGCCGAGCTGGCCCGCACCAAAGCGCAGGTGTCGACCGCCATGTCGCTGGTGACGCTGACCCAGCAGATCGCCGACGCCGGCCCGCGGATCCTCGCGGACGCGGTCGACGCGCTCGCCGAGAAGGTCATCGACATCGCCGATGACGTGGCGGACATCGCCGACCAGATCATCCCGTCCGACCAGACCACCCCGGGGGCTGCAGCATGACCGTCGCACCACAGATCCGCTCCCGCCGGCCCACCGGCCAGGTGCCGTGGCCGGTGATCCTCGTCGAAGGCGGGGAGAAATCCGGGAAGTCGTACTCCGCGGCCCTGCTGTCGGCATCGGCCCGTGTCGGCCGAACCTTCTGGGTCGACCTCGGCGAAGGTTCCGCCGACGAGTACGGGGCGATCCCCGGGGTCCGCTACGAGGTGATCGAGCACGACGGCACGTTCCTCGACATCCTCGGCCAGGTCCGCGCAGTGAAGGCCGAGGCTCGCCGCGCCTCGGACGCGCAGGAACCCCCGACCGTCCTGGTGATCGACACCATCTCGGACGTGTGGGAGGGGCTGAAGAACTGGGCGTCGGAACGGGCCCGGCAGCGCCGCAAGCTCGGCCCGGACGTCGAGGTGACGGTCTCGATGGACTTGTGGAACGACTCGGGTTCCCGCTACCGGCGGCTGATGACCGAGCTCCTGACGTTCCCGGGCATTGTGATCCTGCTGGCCCGCGGGAAGGAAGTCGCCGCCCTCGACGACAACGGCAAGCCGATCGAACGGCAAAAGGACTATCGGGTCGAGGGCCACAAGACGCTGGCCTACGACGCGACGATGTGGGTCCGGATGTCCCGATCCGGCAAGCCGCAGATCATCGGGGCGCGGTCCGTGCATGCCGGTATCCGCCCGGGGCGCGACGAGCCGAAGGACGTGAAGGCCGCCGAGGCAGAGCGGAACCTCCTCGAATGGCTGATCTTCACCGCGTTGCGGTGCGACCCGGAGCAGGCGCATGTCCGGGACATCAAGGCCACGACCGGCGGCGAGCTGACCGCCGAGGAGCGTGGAGAGGACCCATCAGCGGCCCAGTTCCGTGACCGCGCACTCGACAAGAACGCCACCCAGGAAGACCTCCGCCGGCTGTACGACGATGCCCTGAAAACAGGGAAGCTCGCCGTGCCGGTGATGGATGAGACGGGCGAGATCGGCCCCCTCGGCAAGCTGATCATTCGTAAGGGCAACGAGATCTCCTCGCCGCCGGCCATCGCTACCGGTCGGGCGGCCGAGCAGCAGCAGACGCCTGCGCCGGTGCCGAACTCCGTCCAGACCCCGGCCAACATGAACGGGATCAGCGGCGACCTGGCCAGCATCCCACCCGCGCCGGCGGCCAACGCGCCTCTGCCAGAGCCGGCTCCGGACGACTTGGAGGCCCGGCGTCGGGATGTCACCCAGGCTGCCATCCGAGCGGGCTTCGCCCAGCCGGACGGGACGCTGGACTTCGCGGCGCTCACCGCCGCCTACGAGAAGTGGTCGGGCGGGTCGCTGCTTCGTGACGCGACAGTCGGTCTGCTGCAGCGGTTCGCCGAGCACCTGAAGACCGTGAGCCGGCAGCCGGTGGCGGCATGACCGCGCCGACGATCGGTGAGATCCGCAACGGCTCGGTCCTCGCCCCCGACGGTCACTGGCATCCAGTCGCCATCGAGGAGTTCAAAGGCACGCTCGGCTTTCTGTCGAACTTTGCCCGCGCACCCTTCACCTGGGGTGGCCGCACATACCCGACGGTTGAGCACGCCTTCCAGTGCATGAAGACCGTCGACGCCCGGCAGCGCGAGTGGGTGCTGTCCGCTCCCACCCCCACCGAAGCGAAGGCCCGAGGTAGGAAGGTACAGATCCGGGACGGTTGGGACGAGATTCGCCATCAGGTGATGACCGAAGCCGTCCGCGCCAAGTTCACCAACCCCCATCTCGCAAACCTGCTCGTCGAGACCGGCGACCGGCTGCTCGTCGAGGGCAACACCTGGCACGACAACGTATGGGGGGACTGCTTTTGCGGCCGTCCCGCCTGCGCCGCCGAGGGCCAGAACCATCTCGGGAAGATCCTCATGCAGATCCGCTACGAGCTGGGACGGCAGCGCGTGCAGGCGGCCAAGGGCCAACAGCAGACACAACACGCTGGCCAGCCGGCCGACGCGTCTCCGGATGCCGACCTTGAGATTCCACCGGCGATGCTGAACGCCGACCCGGAGTCCCGAGGCCGGATCCTCGACACGATCCCGTCCCGAATCCGGGAGATCCGCTCCCGGTTCGCGCTGAACGAGCAGAACTGCAACCCCGAACAGGTCGACGCCGAACAGCTCCGTATCGCCGCCCGGCTGGAAGACGTCGCCGCCTACAAGCGGGCCGCGATGGAGGCGCTGTCGGAAGCAGAGGAGATCCGTCTCCGCGCCTACGCCGCTTTCTTCGACCGCTATGCCGCCGAGTGCGAGGCTACCGGCGCTCGCCTGCTGCCTGAGTACCGGCAGAAGGCGAAGGCTGATCTTGCGACTGCCGCCGAGCGGGAGGATGTTCGCCGCTGCAAGCTGGCGCTCGCCTACATCGAGGACCGGTCGAAGGTTCTGTCGAAGCAGCTCACGCTTTGCCAGTCGCTGGCGAAGTCCGTGACTGCCGCATCCGGTGGCGGGCGGTGGTCGTCATGACCACGCTGGACGAGCGTCCGGCCGGCGGGCAGGACGCGCCGGACGTCGAGGAGCTGACCGGGCTGGGCCTGCTGCAGCTGGCGATATCGGAGATGGAAGCCTCCGACCCGCGGGCTCTGCAGGTGGAGACCGGGGCGTCGCAGGCGATGGGTTGCCGGGCCGAGTCGCTGTGGCGGCTGCTCCGCATACCCGAGTCGGACCCGCGGCTGCGGGCGGACTCGTGGATGGGGAAGGCGGCCCACGCGGCTGCTGAGGCGGCGCTGCGCCGCCTTCCGGACCGTTTCCGGCTGCTGGTCGAGTTCCGGGCGGTGTACCGGAAGGTGGCCTGCACAATCGACCTCGGTTTCATCCTGGCTGGCCGGGTGGTCGACTGGAAGTTCCCTCGCCTCTCGAAGATCGCCCGCCTGAAGAAGGACGGGATCGGCCGGGGCTACCGCGCCCAGGTGCATCTCGCCGGCGCCGCACTCCGCGAGGCGGGCTACGACATCCATACCGTCGGCTTGGTGTTCGTTCCCCGCGACGGCGATTTCGAGGACGCATGGGAGTTTTCCGAGCCGTTCGACCAGAAGATTGCCGACGAGGCCGCGGACCGGGTTGCCACCGAGCGGGCGCGGGCCACCGAGATGGCCGGCATCCTCGACCGGTTCGGCGCGGAAAGCACGGACGATAAGATCACCGAGATTCGCCGTGCGATCGACAAGTGGGAGATCCGCGACGAGGACTACTTCTTCTGCCGGACGTTCTGTTCCTACGGCACGAACTGCCGCGGGCCCGAGCCGAAGTTCCCGTCGCCGCCTGACGACGGCGCGCTCGAGGCCGCCCAGCAGGTTGCCGCCGCCTGGGCGCAGGAGCAGGAAGCGAAGGCCCTGTGGGTGCTGTTCTCTCAGCACCTGTGGCCCATTCTCACCGATATCGGCCGGGTTTTCCTCGCTGCTTCGCGTTCGGCGGGGGCGTTCGGGGACGCGGCGGGTAACTCCGGAATCGAAGGCCTCGGTAAAGGGCTGGACACGCTGCGACAACAGCTTGGGCCGATCTTCCGGAATCTGATCGAATTTTTCCAGCAGATCGCGCCGTTCAACCGGGCCATGGGTCAGGTCTTCTCGCAGATCATCATTCCGGTTCTGCTGTTTTTCGCGAAGGTCGTAGGGGCGATTGTTCTGCCTGCTGTCAACGCATTCGTGTGGGTGCTCGCCCACGTGCTTGGCCCGACACTCGGCGGCGCCGGCGGCCAGATTTCTGCCCATACCCGGACGCTGGGAGTGCTCGCCGCCGGCTTCATGATTTTCCACCGTTTCGTGTCCCCGATCCTCGGGACACGAAACGCCCTTCGGCTACTCATTCAGGGCCTGCGGGATGCCCGAGCCCTCTGGAACGTCTCCCGACTTCTGAGCTTCGCCCGCGGCTTTCAGGCGCTCGCCGGTTTCATCGCCCGCATGACCCCGGGCGTGCGGATCCTCATGAGCCTACGGGACGCTATCCGCCGGGTAGGCGGCGCATTCAGCCTGATCTCCCGTGGGATCAGCATTGTGCGCACCGCGTTCACCGCATTCTCCGCTTTTCTCGCTGCCAACCCCTTAGGTGCACTGCTACTCGTTCTCGGCCTGCTCGTCGGAGCTTTCATCCTGGCCTACACCCACTCGCAGAGATTCCGCAATCTTGTACATGGAGCGCTGCAATGGGTGGGTAATGCGGCCAAGGCCGTAGGTCACTTCTTTCAGGAACTCCCAGGGCAGATCCTCGGCTTTTTCGGGAAAGCGCCGGAGCTCCTCAAGGAGGCTGGTGGAAAAATCCTCGAGGGCCTGCTTTGGGGGATCAAGATGTATTGGAATATTATCGTATTCTGGTATGTCGGCCTACCGCTGATGATCCTCGGGTTTTTCCTGAACGCCGCGCAATGGCTGTTCGACGCAGGCGTCCGGGTGCTCCGCGGGCTGCTCGGTGGTCTCCAGAACGGCTGGACCGCCGCGTCCAGCTGGGTAGGACGCATTCCAGGGGTGATCGGCGGCCTGTTCGCCGACGCCGGACGATGGCTGTTCGACGCAGGAGAGCACATCATCCAAGGCCTGATTGACGGACTGAAGCATGCAGCCGGGAAAATTGGCGACACGATGCACTCGATCGTGTCAAAAATAAAAGGCTATCTACCTTTCAGCCCGGCAAAGGAAGGCCCGCTTTCCGGTCGAGGAAACCCCTTCTATTCTGGCCAGTCTATTGTGCGGCTACTCGCCCAGGGTATCGGCGGGCAGATGGGCACGGTTGACGCGGCGATGGGCCAGCTCACCGGCCGGCTCACCCCGGGCGCGTTCGGTCCGGCCGCTACCAGCTGGGCGGGCGCCGCTGCCAGCTGGGCGGGGAATCTCGCCGCATCTGCCGGAGGGCAGCCGGCCGGCAAGCCGGCGGACATCGTCGTTCAGATCGACGGCCGCGAGGTGTTCCGCGCTGTGCAGACCCAGGCGTTGCAAAGCGAGCGACGGAACTTGACCAATGGTCTTTCCGCCGCCGGCCAGGGCCAGCGCGCTCTCGGCGCAGCCTGACCATCCACGTTTCCACATCCGCCTCCGGGAGATGTTATGGCGCTCACCGGGGACATCACCGATGATTTCAACGACGGTGTAATCGGCAATCCCCCGTGGACGGCGTCGGCGTTCGCCACCGAAGCCGGCGGGGTTCTCACCGTCCAGTGTGTTCCCTCCTACGGCAATGTGCAGACTGCCAGCACCCTGGATTTTCGTTCGTCCCGGGTGGCCGTGCAGGTGCTCGGGGTGCCCACCGGTGGCTATGCGGCGATAGCCCCGGTGGCCGATGTCACCGCGACGACCAGTCAGCTGCGCCAGGGCAGTCTCACCGGGCCGCGGATGCTACTCGCCGGCATCAGCCTGTGGGGTGTTCAGGACCCGATTGTGGGCCCGAGCCCGCTCGGCGACCAGCAGTACGCCGCGCGGAACAGCATCGCCGTCACTTTGCGGTCCTGGGGTGTCACCTACGTGCGGATCCGCCTGTGGGCCGACTATTGGAATGGGCTCACCTCCTCCGACCGGGCCGCCTATGTCGCGAAAGCTGTCGGCTGGCGAGACGCACTGCAGGCACAGGGCATTCTCACTTGTTTCTGCTATTGGGATGCGCTCGATGGGACCTACAAAGGTGCCGCCTGGGCGACGAACTACAACCGTGCGTTCGACCTCATGTCGGCGGTGGCGAACGCCGTTGGGGTGAACGACCCGTGGACGTTTTATGAGCCGTTCAACGAGCCCAACAGTGTTTCCGATGCCGACTGGTATACGGCGATGGCAGCGACCATCACCTACTACCGGTCGACGATCGGCTACAAGGGCCTGCTGCTCATCGACTCGAACAACTACAGCCACGCCTACGACGACACCAGGTTCACGAATCTCGAAAACCTGGATACGACGCTGACCGGCACGGGCCGGGCCAACATCGCCTTCGCCAAGCACGACTACCCGGACGACGACGACGCCACCGGGCAGACGTTTTCCGGGGCGCGGTGGACGGCGGCAACTGGGGGTGCCTCCCGCCGCCACATCATCATCGAAACCGAATTCGGTGTGAAGAACGGCAACCTGTCCGACAACCCGACGTGGGGCGGGCAAGCCGCCACGTTCTACGCGGCGCAGATGCAGACGCAGACAAACTTCTGCGGGGCTGCCGGTTTTCTCTTCGGCAACTGGTATGACGACAACGCCATGACGGCCGCCGACTACACGACGACCACCACATGGGGCGGCCTGTTCAAGAACAACTTTTTGGCGAATGCGAACGGCACCCGACCTGCGAACGGGACCGGGCAGGCATCCGTCCAGATCTCCCTGAACAGCACCAACACGGTGGAAACCGTCTGCGAGACGCAGGACGGCGCGCTCGCTCTGGTGTTCCGGCTGAAGACGGCCGGTGTCATGTCCGACGTCTCCATCCCCTACAGCACGACAGATCACCGCTGGTGGCGGATGACCGAGGCCGCCGGGGTGATCACCTGGGCGACGTCCGCGGACGGTCTGACCTGGACCACCCAGCGCACCGCCGCCTCGACGTTCTCCCTCACTGCGGTCGGCGTCAGTCTGCTCGCCGGCTACTACGGCCTCGGGTTCGCAGACCAAGGCAGCGCGGTCTACGACAACTTCAACCTGACGCCGACCACCGGGGGTGGCGGCAGCGGGCCGGGCTCGGCGACCTGGCCGCGGCTGATCGTCGAAGCCGGGTTCGGCCTGCCGGCCCGGGCGGCCACCACCTGGCCGCTGTCCAACGGGGACACCGCCACCTGCCAGCGGTCCATCGGCCAGTGGGCGGCCTACGTGGCGTGCACTGTTGGGCTGGCCCGGGGGGTCGCACCGGCGCCGTACCGCAACAGTGTGGCGATCACTGGCACTGGCGGGGAGATGCTCGCAGGCATCCAGACGGATGTCGGATCGATACTCTCGGGAGTTTCCTACACGGCAACGGTGCAGTTGCGGGCGGCTGTGACCGGCAGGGCATCCACGTTGAAAATCGACTGGAAATTCGCCGGTGGTGGGACTGCGACGGTGTCCGGGACGACGATCACGACGAACACGAACGGGTGGACCACGCTCACCGTTACCTCGCCTGCCCCCACAGGGACGTCCTACGCGTTCTTCTACGTGGACATCCCGGGCGCTGCCGCGGGTGAGCGGCATTATGCGGCGGCGCTGACTGCGGACACCTCCACCAGCCGGTGGACGGATATCACCCGCTATGTGCGGGGCAAAGTCAGCCTGCAGCGGAGCAGCCGTCAGTACGAGCTAGGCAGGTTCGAAGCAGGCAGCGCGTCGATCGCGGTGGACAACTCCGACGGCCGGTTCACCTACGGGAACTCGGCCAGCCCCTACTACCCGAACATTCGGCCGATCGTGCCGGTCCGGATCCGCGCGGTCTGGAACGGGGTGGTGTACCCGCGGTGGGCCGGGGTGGTCGAGCGGTGGCCGCTGTCCTGGCAGGACCCGGCACTCAGCATTCCGACGATCACCTGCGTCGACTCGCCGGGGGTGCTGTCGCAGGGTGAGCTGAGGTCTACCTACGAGGAGGAGGTGCGCCTCGACAACCCCGCCTCCTTCATTCCGATGGTGGAGGAGCAGACCAGCCAGGCGGCCGGGGACATCGTGCAGCCGGACGTCGCGCCGATCACCCCGTCGAAGTACGGCGGGGCCCAATCGGACTTCGGGGGCGCGGCGGTCGTGTTCGACGGCGGGTCCTCGCTGAATCTGAACCCGGGCGGGCAGCTGACGGCCTGCGACTACGTGGACCTGTCGAAAGCACCCGGGATGGTGCCGTCGCAAGCCACCGGCTGGTCCATGGAAATGTGGATCAAGCCTCAGCAGGATGTCATCCCGGACACCAACTCGCCGCTGTTCTCCCACCTGATCGCCGGCACCAACCTGAAAACCGGCTATCAGATCATCATCAGCCGTAACTTCGACGGCCAGATCAGCTTCGCGACCGGTGGCACGATCGCCTACAACTCGGGGGGCACCTGGTACCCGGAGGACTCGAAAACGGGCGAGATCAACGCGATCTACCTGTGCATCACCCTCGACACCACCGGCCGGTCACATTTCTACATCAACGGCGGCGAGGAGTTCGCATCGACCAACTATCTGGGGCCGACACCGACTGCGGCGGTCCTGGGCGGCGACTGGTATTCGACGACCTCACCGCAGCATCTCTGCGAAACCCTCGTCTCCCATGTGGCGTTCTACAACTACGAGCTGCCCGCAGATCGGGTGGCGGCCCACTGGGCTGTCGGGCGCAACGGCGGATACGACCTGGAGCGCACCGGGGCGCGTGTCAACCGGATCTTGAACTACGGCCGTTGGCCGGTAGCCATGCGCTCGGTGCAGCCCGGCGACTCCTACGCCGGCTCGGGCAACGGGTTCGGTCTCGCCGGCCTCGCCGGACAGTCGACGCTGGGAGCCTGCCAAGACACGGCCGACGCCGAGGCCGGCCAGCTGTACGCCGCGGCCGACGGCACCATCGTGTTCGAAGCGCGCAGCTACCGGGCGTCGCAGACACAGGCCGTCAACCTGTGGGACGGGATCGCCGGGCTCCCCTACCAGCTGGACGGCCTAGGATTCGATCTCGACCCGACCTATATCTACAACACGGTAAACCTGACCCGTGACGGCGGGCCCACCCAGTCTGCGACCGACACAACATCAGCCGACATGTACCTGCCGCGCACCTACTCGGGCACGCTGAAACTCCGCGACGACTCCGAGCTGGCCGGCCGCACCAACCTGTACCTGTCCCTGTACAAAAACCCGCGGCTGCGCATGTCCGGGTTCTCGTTTATTCCGTCGGCCAATCCGAGCGTGCTGTTCCCGGTCGCGCTGACCATCGACATTTCCGACCGGCAGCGGGTCGTGCACCGGCCGATCGGCGCGCCCGCGATCACCTACGACGGGTACGTGGACGCGCTCGCCGAGGAGATCACCGTCGAACACGGTGGCACCCAGGAGTGGAAAACCGATGTGCAAATGTCGCCGATGCTGGTCGACTACTGGCAGCTAGCCGCCGCCCGCACGACGGTCAGCGCCGGGGCCGGCGCCGGCTCCACCTCCCTGGTGCTCGCCGCCCTCCCCGACCGGCTGACCAACCCGGCCCAGGCCAGCTGGGCGACCGGCGCCTATGACATCTGGCGGGCCGGCGCCCGCATCGGCCAGGTGACGGTGACCGCGGTCAACCCGACGTTCACCGGCTACACCACGTTCACCGTGGCCGTGACCGCCCTCGGATTCGGGGTGAACGCCGGGGACACGATCGTGTCGCAGCTGCCCGCCGGGGCGACCTCCCAGTCGAGCCCGACCCAGTGGGACAGCCGCAGCATTCTGGGCTCCACTACCCGGCTGGCGAACTGACCGCCCAATGGGCGATTTCCATCAACCCTGACGGGTTCTGCGGCGTCGCACCGTCGGGGTCGGGAAGAACACACCCCCCCGTGTGGCCTTTCTGGCGCATGCATCCGGCCTCGAGGCCTTCGGCGGATCGCCCACAGGGCGTGTGCTCGGGGTCCTGCTGTTCGTCGAACGCCAGGTGGAAAAGGGTGGCGTGCAGGTCATCGTCACGCCCGCATTTCGGGCATCGATTGTCGCTCATGAGGAGAGTATATGGCCGACCCGCCCGCAGTCCGAACGTTCATTCCCGGCGAGATCGAAACCGACGGGTTCCTGAACGCCGGGCTCGGCACCCCGCTGAATTTCCTGATGCAGAAGCCGCTGTGCGTGGTGACGAACTCCGGAAACGTGCTGTTCAACGCCAACCAGCAGGCTGGCATGCTCTGGAACACCGACGTCTACGATCCATACAATTTTCATGATCAGGTAAACAACACCTACATCATCAAGCCGACATACTCTGGATATTTCACGGTAACCACCTGGTTCGCATGGGCGGGCGCGAACTCTGGCTACAGGCAGATCCGGATCACGAAAAACGCAAACGGCAACTATCTGACTGCCACCAACTACGGCGGCATGGACGTTCCTAACATCGGCGGACCCGGACAGGGAATGACTGCGACGTCTATCCCGGTCGCCTGTAACGGATCCTCCGATTATCTGGAAGTCGTCGGCTACCAGACGTCGACCGGCCAGCTGAACGCGCTAGCCGGTAATTTTGCCGCGGTCTATTTCCATTCGAAGTGAGGCGCCATGACCACCTGGTCGGACTATGCCGCGCAGGCTGGTGCCGCGCTGGCCGAGTGGATGGCCGCGCACCCGTGGGCCCCGCCGGCCGAGCCCGAGCCGGACCCGCCCGTGTCGACTCCGACTCGGGTGGTGCGGCTCAACTGCGGCGGGCCGGCTGTCACCGTGACGGGGGTCGCGTGGGAGGCCGACCGCGGCTACTCCGGCGGCACCGCCAGCGCGCAGGGCACCGGCCACTACGGCGCCGACGCGGTCATGGAGACCGAGCGGTGGGGCGACTTCGGCTACACCCTGACCGGTCTGCCCCCGGGCCCGGCCGTGGTCCGGCTGCACCTCGCCGACTCCTACGCCGCGGACACCAGCCCCGGGATGCGGGTGTTCGATGTCGCTGTCCAGGGCAGCAGTGCCCTGCGCGCGGTGGACCCGGTGGCGCTCGCGGGCGGACCGTACCGCGGAGTCGTCCGCGAGGTGCCGGCGACGGTCGGCGCGGATGGCCGGCTGACGGTCGCGCTGACCACCGTCGTCAACGCCGCGACGCTGCAGGGGTTGGAGGTGCTGTGCTACGGCACCGGCACGCCCAGCCAAGATCCGGGCACGGGCGGGGGAGGCACGACCGGCAGCGGCACGTGGCTGAGCGGCGCAGGGGTGGCCGATCCGTACGCGTTCGGCGCCTGGCGGGGGCGTCCGGTCGAGGTGTGGGAGACCTGGAACGCTCAGGCTGACTGGGCGACGATGAAACGCCTGGACACCGTCCACGCCTATTTCACCGGCGAGAAGGCGGCACCGTTCAACAGGCGGTGGACCGGCCGGCTTAGCTTCTCGCAGGCGCTGTGGGCGAAGGGTGAGACCGCGGCCACGACCGCGGGCGGCGCGAACGACGCCAATTTCCGGGCCATAGCACAGGGCCTGAAGGATGTGGGGTTCGGGAACGCGTTCGTCCGGCTCGGCTGGGAGATGAACGGCGACTGGTTCTACTGGCATGCCACCCCGGCGAACGCGGACGCGTGGAAGGCCGGATTCCGACGCGTCTACGAAATCTTCAAAGGGGTCAGCGACGACTTCCAGATCGTGTGGAACCCGAACAAGTCCGCCGACTTCCCGTTCGACGTCCGGACCGTTTTCCCGGGCTCCGACCACTGCGATGTGATCGCCACCGACTGGTACAACATGTACCCGGCGATCCACGACCAGAAGTCCTGGGACGCCCATTACATGGATGTCGAGTCCAGCGGGGCGCCGTACGGGATCGGCGCGTGGATAGCCTACGCGAAAGCTCAGGGTCTGCCGCTGGCGTTCCCCGAGTGGGGGCTGAACGCCGGCCCCGGGTTCGGCTCGGCGAACGGTTCCGGCGATGACGCGATCTACATCCAGCGGATGCATGACGTGTTTGCCAATCCGGCGAACAACGTCGTGTATGAATCGTATTTCAACCTTGGTGGAGCGTTTCAGGTGACCGCGCCGACGCAGTTCCCGAAAGCGGCAGCGCTCTACCGGCAGCTGTTCGGCAAATGATTGCGCAGAGAGGCCGGCGCTTGTGGACCCGACCATCGCCGTCGCGCTTATTGGCCTCGCGGGCACGCTCGGCGGCGGTTTCCTCGGCTCCGTGGCCGCCGCGAAGGCCCGGCGGGCCGAACGCGCCGAGGCGGCCGAGCGGACCCGCGCCGAAGCCGAGCGGCAGCGCGCCGAGGCGTCCGAGCGGCAGCGCACCGAGGACCTCGCACGGCTGCGTGCGCTCCTGGACGAGCACCGCGAGGAGATCGACCGGAGGGACAGCATGATCGAGCGTCTCCAGGCCCGCAACGACCGGCTGGAGGGGCGGACGTGAACGCGCGAGTTCTCCCCCGCAGCGCCGGCGACCGTCTCGCCCGCGTCCGGCTGTCCCCCGCGCAGATCCAGGTCGCAGTCGTCCTCTGCGTCATCCTGTCCGTCGGCAGCCTGAGCATTGCGTTCGAGGCGTTCTCCTCCCGGGTGGACGTAGCCCGCGAGCAAGCCCAGCACGCTGTCGAGCAGGCAACCGCAACCCAGCAGCGGGTGGAAGCAGCCGACTGCGGGCTGCTGGACCTGCTGCGCACACGGCCGGGTGATCCGCCGCGGACGACCGCGGCCGGTCAGCTGCTCGCCGCGCGGGCCGATGCCGCGTACATCGCGCGGGGCTGCCCGCCATGACCGCCCCCGTGCTCTACCCGCCGGCCAGGTACCGGCCCGTCCGCAACCGCAGCGGGGTGATCGCCGGGCCGACGCGGGGCCTGATCGTCCACGTCCAGGTCGGCACCGGCTCGCCGTTCGGCTGGTTCGACAATCCGGCCAGCCAGGTCAGCTCCCATCTGTGGGTGTCGCGGGCCGGTGACGTCGAGCAGTTCGTCCCGCTGGACCAGCGAGCGTGGGCGCAGGAAGCAGGTAACCCGTACTGGGTCTCGGTCGAGACCGAGGGCCACCCGGACGAGGACCTGACTCCAGAGCAGGTCGGCGCGCTCGGCGCGTTGTACGCCTGGGGTGTCCGCGAGTTCGGCTGGCCGCTCGAGCTCGCCGACTCGCCCGGCGGCCGTGGTCTCGGCACCCATCAGATGGGCGGTGCCGCCTGGGGCGGCCACGAATGCCCCGGGCCGATCCGCGCCGGCCGGCGGGCGAACATCCTCGCCGCCGCCGTGGCCATCCTCACCCCCCCAGCACCGGAGGCAGATGTGCTCACCGACGCCGATATCAGCTCCATCGCCGCCGCCGTGTCGAGCCGGGTCCGCGCGGAGCTGTGGACCGACGTCGGCACGGCGGCCGACCCGCAGCATCCGATCCGGCAGGGCAGCGCCGGGCAGACCATCGGCGCCACCTACCTCAAGGCTGGCGATCTCCAGGCCCATCTCGCCGCGCTCGGCTCGGACATGGCCGCAGTCCGTGAGGCCATGTCCACGATGGTCGACCAGCAGCATCCGGCCGCCGCGATCCTCGCCATGGCCTCGCCGGCAGAGCCCACCCTCGACCAGCTACTCGACGCCGTCGGCCGCCTCGACGCCCTCGATGCCGTCCGCCTGGCGCAGGCCGCCGCCGGCCACGCCGCATCCCTCCTCGCCCCTACGCCTCCCGGAGCCACTGCATGACCTCGGCCGTCGGTATCCACGCCCATCCGACCCGCAAGACCGGCCTGCGGCCCCCGACCAGGCGCGCGGCGCTGCGGATCGGCCGGTACCTGACCGGTGTCGTGCCCGCCCACCCGAGCGCAGCTGACCATCTCGGCCACCTCGAGTACGGGCTGTACGCCAACGACCGGTACGGCGACTGCGGGCCCACGTCGGTGGCGAACCTGCGCAGGGTCGTCACCGCAGGGCTGACCGGCACCATGCAGGCGCCCAGCCAGGACGACGTGTTCGACCTCTACCGGCGCAGCGGGAACCCTGGGTTCGACCCGGCGACCGGCGCCGACGACAACGGCGTCGAGATGCAGACGATGCTCCAGGCCGTCCAGGCCGGCGGCATTGGCGGCGTCCAGTCGCTGGCGTTCGCGCAGGTCGACGTCGGCAACGACGACGAGCTGGACGCGGCGATCAGCCTGTTCGGCGGAATCCTCTGGGGTGTCGACCTCGAGGTGGCGCAGCAGGCGCAGACCGATGCGCATCCGCCGGTGTGGGACTACCGCAGGTCGGGCGAGTGGGGCGGCCATGCGGTGCTCGCCGGGGCGTACCGGGCGGGCCGGGACGACGTCATCACCTGGGCCGAACGGGTTTCGACCACCGCGGCGTTCCGGCGCCGTCAGCTCCAGGAAGCCTGGGTGGTCATCTGGCCGGAGCATCTCGGCTCGGCTGTGTTCCAGGCCGGGGTGGATCTGGCGGCGCTCGCCGCGGACTACCAGGAGCTGACCGGCCGGCCGTTCCCCACGGTCACACCCGCCCCCGTACCTGTTCCGCCCGCGCCGACTCCTGCCGACGACGACGGTCGGGCGCTCGCCGACGCGCTCCGCACCCTCATCCCCGCGGCCTCCGCCTGGCTCGCCGCACGCCCCACGACCGGAGGCTGACCCGTGCCCTACCTGCTGACCACCGCCCCTGCGACGGCTGTCCTGCCGCTGCCCCGCCGGGAACCCGCCGCGCTCACCGCCAGCGCGCAGGCTGTTCTCTCCGCCGCCGTCGCGCTCGCTGCCTACTGGTGGCCGGACACTCTCACCCCCGGCACCCAGACGGTCATCCTCGCCGCGACCGCCGCGATTCTCGCCGCCGTCGCAGGCTGGGCCACCGCGCCGTCCCGGCCCGCGCTGGTCTGGGGTGCCCTCCAGGCGCTGCTGCCGCTGGCCGTGCTGTGCGGGCTGGACCTGCCGCCGGGGGCGGACGCGGCGATCCTCGCCCTGGTCGCCGCGACGCTCGGTCTCGGTCACCGGTCCGAGGTCACCCCCCGGGCCGCGCTCGCGGCTGACCCCGACACCCGGGCGGCGTACTGATGCGCCTGCCCCGGCTGATCCCCTGGGCCACCCGCAGGGAGGTCCAGGACCTGCAACACACCATCCACCAGATGCAACGAGAGGACCGTCGCATGTCCGCGAACCAGGACCACATCAACGCTGTCGTCGGCGCGCTGACCGAGGATCTCGACACCGTCAAGGCCGAGATCCAGACGCTGAAGGACCAGGCCGCCGCGGCTGGTGCCGATCTGGACTTCACCGCGCTCGACGACTTCGTCTCGAAGCTCGACGCGGTCGCCCACCCGCCGACCGAGGAGCCGACCCCCGAGCCGGAGCCGGCCCCGGAGACCCCGGGCGAGCCGACCGTCTGACCGGCCCACCAGCAGCACCGCGCCCCCGGCCACCCGCGTGAGCAGGTGGCCGGGGGCGGTTCGGCGTGGCGGTGGGACACTAGGCCATGGCCTGGGACCCCGTGCAATTCATCTGCCCTGTCGGCCCCGGCGCCGAGCCGTCCGATGCCGAGATCACCTGGGTAACGCCAGACGGCGTCAAGACGGGCGGGCCAGCACCGCAACCCGGCGCCTACGTGGTCGACGCTGACAACGTGTGCACTCTGTTGCCGAACGCGCCGACCGCCTGACCCCAGCAACACCACGGCCCCGGCCACCCGCGTCTCTCGCGGGTGGCCGGGGCCATTTCGGCATGCCCGGGGTCAGGAGCTTGCCACGGTTGGCTCTCCAGTCAGCCCTCGATCCGCAGCGGATGGAAGTTCCGGATCACCGCACGATGGCCAGAACGCATGTTCTCCTCCAGCCAACTCTCAGCAGATTTGACATGCCCCATGCTGGTGATCGCCTCCGGCATTACGACCTCACCGCTGCCCTCGCCGGCCGGACGCCCCCCCCTGTCCCAGATCGCATAGTGGACGAAGTAGACGTAACGGCGGGCCATCAGGCAATCCCTTCCGTACTGAACGCTGCCGCGGTGAGGCGGATCCCGGTCGTCCCGTCCACGATCATCCGAACAATGTCCTCGCGCGTAGCCCGCGCGGTGACCTGCACCCGGGCTGTTTCTGCCAGCTCGCGTAGCTGCACCACGGTGGCGTCACGCAGCATCCCTGCCGCCGCATCCCGGCTGGGCGCAGCCGTCAACTCCTCCACCGTGGGCAGGGTTTCGGCGCCTCGGCCCCGACGGCCCTCCGGCCGGGGCGGACGGGCGGTCATGCCGCATCCCGGACGGCTGCGGCGGTCAGGGCATGCCGGCCCTCACCGGCGGCTACGGCGACGAACATGGCGGCTGCGGCGACGAGCAGCGCCCGATCTCCCAGCACGTCCAGTGCGCCGTACAGACGGTCCATCATGGTGTTGCTCCTTCTCCCATCAGGGGGTTGGGGTGGTGCCGGTGTGGCGGCTCTTCTTGGCAGGCGGGACGCCACACCGGCATGGTCAGATAGCGCGGGTGAGCGTGTCCCACAGCAGGCCGCTGCGGGTCCACTCCGGGTCGTAGGCGAACACCTCGCACGCGCCGAGCACCACGGCCAGCCCACTGCGAGACAGATGGGGGCCCCACAGCAGCCGCAAGGCGTGGGTCGACTCGACCGCCCCGACCAGTACGGACACTGAGCCTCGGATCTCACCGACGGTGGCAGCCCTGGAGCTGTCGCGGTGCCATCGATGACGCTCTCCGGGCGATACGACGCCGACCCCGAGCCCGGCCCGTCTGCAGGCCGTCTCCAGACGCCGCGCGACGTCCGCGGACGCCAGCCCGGTAACGGCGGCGCGCTGCCGCCATCCGGTCCCCGCCGCCTGCGGCTGGGACATGGTCGTGACCAGGCCGCCACGGTTGAGGGTGACGAGCGCGTCGCGGATCTCGGCTGTTTCGAGGTCGGGGCGGCCGGCCTGGCCGGGGATGGCGGGGATGTCGCCGAGGAGCCAGCGTGCGGTCAGCTCGCCGAGGTCGTCGAGGCTGGTCGCCGACCGCCAGCCCAGGTCGGATGCGCTGCGGGTCTTCACTTGACCAGCACCGTGACCGTCCGCCCGCCCCGTAGCAGGCCCGGGACCATGACCGCAGGCGAGCAGGAGCAGTGCCCGTCACAGGCATGCCGGTCGAACACAGCCCCCTGTGCGATCATGGCGAGATGCGCCTTGTCGCCGTCGACTTGCCCGACCAGGCCGACGATGACCTCGCGGGCAAGCAGGTTCTGCACCTCGGCGTGGCGTGCGTGCATCTGCCGGTACAGCTCGTCGACCTTCCGGTCCTGGCCTTGTCGCAGGTTCCGTTTCCGGCCGAGCTTCTCCTCTGCGCGGATCAGCCGGTCCAGCTCGGGATCGGCGGCCCGGGCCAGCTCGGGCTCGATGTAGATGGCGGATCTGCTGCCACCTCGGCTGATGGTGACGGTGGGTGTGCGGGGCATCGCAATGGGCATGATCGTTAACTCCGTGTTGTCGGGATGGGCATCGGGCGGGGCACTGCTGCCGCGGTCACTGGGCGGCGTCCACCAGCTCGGCGACGAACACGTCGAGCGCCTGCTGGCAGGCGGCTTGCGCCTCCTCCTGCGACGGGAACTGGGACCCCAGGTCACGCTGGATCGGTTCGACGTTGGCCCTGACGCGGTAGGTATTCGCCCTGTACAGGGATATCGAGAAGGTCGCGCCGCCGGCCCGGCCGGTGGTGCCGAGCCAGATGATCTGCCGGGCCTTCACCGCGGCCCTCCCTGCAGCACCTCGTCCGCGCCGCCCTCCCAGAACCGGTTGAAGAAGCTGTCGAGAACGTCGTAGACCTTCGACAGCTCTTCGGTTCCGCCCTCCGCTGGCGAGAGGCTGCCGGCCCACTTCGTAATCCGGGCTGCCGCTACGGGAGACAGACGCACGGTGATCTCGGACGGTTCTTCGTCCTCACCGAAGTCGATTCGGGTGATCTTCATAGTTGTTCCTCCAGTTCGGTCAGGGTCGGAATTGGTCAGGCCGCCGCCGGGGCCTTCTCCCACACACCGTGGGACGGGTTCAGGAGCAGCTCGGCGTCCTTCAGCGCCTTGAGCGCCGCGTCCACGGTCTGCGGTGCAAGATCGGCATGGGCGATGATGTCCGCGCGCTTTTTGACGCCTCCGGACACCACTTCGTGCACCCGGCGGACGCCCGGGGTACGCAGCACCGGATGCTCCGGCGCGCGCATGTTCAACGTGGGCGGGGCAGGCAGCTGCCACCAGCCCTCCAACGTCTCCGCCGAAGGGGTCGCTGGTGCAGCCCGGCCGGTGCTACGCGCCTGGAACAGGCGTGCAGCCTGCGCCAGCTCCGGTTCCTGCGCGGCCATTGCCGCCAGCACATCGGCAGGCAGGTTCGCCAGGTAGCGGCCGGCGTTCAACATCCGCTCGTCCTCGGCGTCACCCAGCCGGTTCGCCCACCTGCTACCGAGGCTGGCAGCGATCACCGGCTCAAGCTCGGGATGAGGCAGGCTTTCCATGGTGGGCAGGCCTTCTGGCCACCATGTGCGCATCATCGCGCCGCTCTGCCCGCCGGTGTGCAGGCCGAGGCCCTGTGTGCGGGAGCCGTCCGGCCAGAATTCGGGCAGGCTCGCCGGGTTGATCGTCAGCCCGGGGAGGATGCCGCCCGCCGAGGTCGACCCGGTGCGGAGCATGACGGCCTGGCGGACCCACAGGTTCGCGCGCAGCGCCTCGTTGCCGCCGAACACCTCGGTGCCCGGCGTCTGGTCGGCGGCGATCAGGCCGATGCCGAACTTGGAGCCTTCGCAGACGATCTGCCGGGCCAGCTCGATGATCTCCGCCCGGCCGTCCCACGTCTCCTGGAAGATTTTGTGGATCTCATCCCAGATGAGCAGGATGCAGGGGGCCTGCGGGGTGGGCACATGGAGTTTGCCCACTTCGCCGCGTAGGCCGCCGAGCGCACCCCGAATCTGCATGATCAGCACTGCGAGGCGGGCCTGCTCGAGCATCCGCTCACGCGACCGGGCAGGGAACGGGGCGCCGGCGAGCAGGCCGGGGAACGAGGCGCCGCCGGACGGGCAGCCCGGCCATACGGAGATGAACCCGGTGGACGCGGCCTGCTTCCCGAACAGTTCGAGCAGGGTGCTTTTGCCGACGCGGGTGCCGCCGAACACCGGGCCGGAACGCATGCCGATCTTCGGCTCGTAGAACGCCCAGCGGACATGGCTGCCGTCGGCGTAGGTCGCGAACGCCGCGGTGCCAGTAGCCAGGTCGTAGGCTGCGTCGAGCCCAGGGTGGATGGTGACTCGCATCAGTGGGTTGCCCGACGGCTTCATGATCAGAATGCGGGCTAGGTTCTGCTGCCCGGACGGATGCTGGTCCGGCTGCAGTTCGGCGAGGCTGCGGTGCAACCCGGAGGCGATGAGCGGTAGCACGGCGGGTGAGCCGACCTGCTCCGCCGACTGCTTGCCGGGCAGCAGGTTGACCGTGTAGGCCAACGCACCGTTGGGCAGCGTCTCCTCGGCTGTCAGCGTGCTGCCAGCGAGCATGCCGTGAGGGCTACCGACGCTGGCCGCCCACAGGCCCGGGTTCGGATCCACCTCGACGTCCGTGCTACCGGCAGCGGGTGCCGTAACGAGCGGCTCGAGGCGGCTGCCGGTTCCAGGAACCGGAATCCGATTCTTGATCCAATACGGGATGCCCATCACCGACCCGGCAGCCAGCAGCAGCGCCGCCTGGGCTCCACCCGCGGAGGACACCGAGGCAACCGACAGCCATGCCGTCCCGCACACGGTGATGATCGTGGTCCAGCGCTTCCGCCGCTGCCGCTCGTACGGGTCCGCGGCCCGACGGCCCTTCACCCACCAGTAGAGGATCGCGACCGACAGGTACAGGCCGAGGATCGGCAGCGCCTTGTCGGGCCGGGATGCGGCGACCGCGCCGCCCGCCCACAGGGTGCCGATAACCCCGAGGGGCACGAGCTGCCGGTGGACGCGGATCCGCAGGACGGGGTGAACCTGATCCGTTCCGACCGTCTCACCCTCCCGGGTGTGGGTGGCGGGCTGTGGTTCCTGGGCGAGGAGCGCGTCCACGTCCATCGCCGTCATGGTCGCTGTAGGTGCTGGCATGGCGTGCTCCTCTCAGGCTGCGGTGGTCTGGCGGTCACCGCCGGGTCCGAGGCTGCCTCGGGCCCGACAGAAACAGGCAGATCAGCTGGGCTGGTAGAAGTCGGTGCTGGTCGCCGCGCCGGTTGCTGCGCTGACCGCCTCACCCACATTGCGGTGCGGGATCAGGCCGGCATTCGCGTTGCCGGCGTCCACACGGATTCCGACGAGCTTTTCGCCGATTCCGGCGAGCGGTCCGAGAACTCCCGGGTCGGTGAGGCCGATCCGGTTGAGGGTGGCCCTGGCGATTTCCAGGGAGGCGATTACCTGCGCGGCGTACGTGTCGAGTCCCTGGAGGAATTTAGTGAGGTCATCGATATTGCTGGTCTCACCGGAATGCACGGCGTCTCCTTCGATTATGCGGGGGGGTGCTGTTTGGGTGGGGATTTCGGGTGGCGTGTCGTCTTTGACGAGGGTTAACGTCGGCCGGGCGGTCTGGGGTGCGTCCGGACGGGCCGGCTCGCCGACGTCGGCGTCGGGCTGTCCGGGGTCCGGACCGGTCCGGGATCCGCTCGAGCCAGGTCCGCGGTCCGGCTGGGCCTGGTCCGCCGGGGCCTCCCCCGGTCCGGACGGTCCGGACGGAGCTGGTGTGCCGGTCCGGACCGGTCCGGTGCCGCCCGGTCCGTCCGGTCCGGGGCCGGTCCGGTCCGGAGAGCCGGTCCGGACGGACGGACGGTGATCGTCGGACCGGGCTGGGTTGGCCGGGTCGCGGATCCAGTCCGGGACGTCGAGCTCCGGACCGTCCGGTCCGCGACGGCGGTCCGCCCGCCGCTTCTCCCGATCGCGGAACCGTTCCGCGGACCGGTCCGCGCGGACCCGGGCCTTCTCCGCCCGCAAGCTCTTCCGGGCGGACCAGTTGGTCTGCCACACCTCGCCGGCGGCGTTGGTGAGGGTGCCCCACAGGGCGCCCCGGCTGCGTCCTCGGAAGCGTCGTCCGTTGGCGAACTCGACCTCCCTACCCTTGATCAACGCTGTCTCTTTGAGGACGACGTCGCTGACGACCTCGAAGAGGGTCTTGGCGAGCCAGATGACGATCAGGGTTTCGATCATGGTGTCACCTCCTCTCAGGTGAGCTGGACAGCTAGGGCGATGGATGTGCAGGTCAGGAGCCTGCCAGGCCGCTGAACCAGCCAGGCGATGCCGTACAGCAGAGCGGTCACGGCGGTGGTGGCGGCTCCGATCCACCACGCCAACCGGGCGCCCGCACCCTCACGGGTCGCGACGTCGTCTTGGACCTCGTGCCAGACGTCGACGAGGGCCGGTGGCTCGGGGATCTGGCCAACCCGGTCGAGCACGGCCTGGCCGACTTTCGATCCGCCGGTGAGCGGTTCGGCGCGCGGCTCGCGCTCGGCGTGGAGCCCGGCGAGGTGCTGGACGGTCAGCGCGAGCGGGTAGGCGATGGCGGTGGCTGGGATGGCGATGGCGCAGGTGTACCACCAGTGGATCTTCCGGAGCTTGATCGCGTAGGGGTAGGTCCAAGCGCCTTCGGTCGAGTACCGAAGAAGATCGTTTGCAGGGGTGGGGGCGGTCTCCCACACCTCCCGATAGTCACCGAGAGTGGCCAGAAACCATGCCGGAAACTCTGGTCGCCACCCCTTCTCGGGGCCCGGAAGGGGCGTGTTAGCCTCGCGTGCGCGCGGGCGCGCGTTGGACCCGATTTCCGGGTCGAGGGGGGGGACGGCCGGAAACTCCACTGGGGATTCCAGGGTTTCACTCACAGTTACCGCCCTCCGGTCTGGGTGACGAGCTGGTCGGCGAGCTCGACGAGCTTGCGGATGGCCTGGTCGGCCGTTGAGTTCGCCGCCGCGGCGGTCACCTCGGGGTCGCTCATCGCGGAGCGGACGTAGTCGGCGGCGGCCGACACGCGCTGGCTCTGGTTCTTGGCCCGGCGGAACTTGGTGCTGAGGACGGCCTGCCGGCGGCGGTGGCGCTCGGCGGCGGTGGTGGCCCGACGGTCCTCTTTGCGGCTCATCGGGTGGTCGCCTCGCTCTCCTCGGGGGAGGGGAGGGGCAGTTCGGCGCGGAGGATCTGGCTGACCTTGCCGAGGAGACCGTTCTCAATTTTGATCTTGCGGTCCTCGGGGGCGTTCCTGATCTCGGCGCGCAACGTCTCCCTGTTGATCTTGTCGCCGCGCATCCACAACACCTCGGCGAACGGCCGGACCAACGGCAGCGCATCCCGGACCGCAGGCTCCATCTCGTCCGCGGACGGGCCATCCTCGGACGCCTCCTCGGTCCGCAACTCCGCGGACCGGTCCGCATCCTCGGCCCCACTGGCAGACCGGTCCGCCAGCCCGGTCCGGACCGGAACCTCCTGGTCTGCGGACCGGTCCGCAGCAACCTCCCCGTCCGGTCCGGTCCGGTCCGCGCTCCGGTCCGGCGTCCAGTCCGTCCGGACCGGCTCTCCGGACCGGTCCGCAATGCCGGTCCGCGGCTCGGTCCGCTCGTCTGCGGTCCGGTCCGCTTCGGCCCGGTCCGGTCCGGCGGTGATCGCGGTCCGGTCCGGAACCCAGCCGGACGGGACAGACCAGTCCGCAACCATCCGGACCGGGTCGTCCGCACCACCCGGACCCTCCGGACCGGGAGTCTCGCCGGACCGGACCGGGAGAAGATCGTCCGCCGCGGTCTGCTGGAAGTTCTTCCACCGGTCCGCTCGCCGGACGGACCTGAGCCCCATGCCAATGTCGATGGCCTCAGCCCGCGTCCGAATAGCCGGATAGGCGATCGTTGCGGTCCACGCCCAGAATGCGCGGACCGGAAAGCGGACGCAGTAGGCCAACCCGAGGCGGGGGCGGGGAACCGCAATGATTCCGAGTGCGCGCAGCTCCCCACGATTTCGGGCGCCGGTGCGAATTTCCCAGACCGTAATGCCCGCGAGAGAAGCGGCAGCAAGAAGAACCGCAGCAACCGCGTCGTCCCTGTGCGCATATCCGTTGACCGCGGCGGCGAACCCGGCGGCAACCCAGGTCAGGACCCGGGGCGCCAAGGCCCGCTCGCCGCGCATCCTCAGCTCGTGTGCGGTCAGCGCCATGCTGAGGGCAAGGCCCTCGACGAAGCCTGCGACCGCGACCCCAGCGGGGGTGGGCCAGTGGAGCAGATCCACTGCGATGGTGATCTGCCCGTAGACGGCGGTGCCGACGGCGAGCGCGTAGACGATCGAAGACCAGGCGCCGGCGGCGCTCCGCCGGCAGTAGCGGACCGGCGCGGCCAGAGTGCCGTTCACAGCGGCCTTCCGGCCGGCCCATTTGTCGGCCTTCTCGGCCTTGGCTGCGGCGGCCAGCTTCGCCTCGCGTTCGTCGGCTGCGGCCTGCTGGAGCTGTTCGATTTCGAGCTGGAGTTTCGCCCGACGGAAGTCGCGGTCGACGTCGGCGTCGGCATCCACACGCCGCTCCACGGGGTCGACGGGCGCGAGGTCGGTGGTCTCGGGCGTGCGGAGCATGACGGTCACCCCTTTCAGGTAGGGCAGGGTTGGCTGGCCGCCGGGCACGCTGTCCGGCGGCCAGCCGGGTCAGATGACGTTCTTCGCGCTGCTGAACAGCTGGCCCAGCGAGGTGTTGATCGGCTCGGCGATCGAGTGCAGATCAACTGCCAGGCTGATGCCGAGCAGGGCGAGGGCGCCGAGGAACATGTCCGGGGCCTGCGCGCCCTTCTTCCGGCAGCGCCAGACGCAGAGGCCGATGGCCACGATGGCGAAAATGGGCATGACAATCACTCCTAGTGAAGGCGGTACGGGGGTGGGTGAGCTGAACTAGCGGACGAGGTACCAGTAGCTGCCGAACACGCCGAGCGCGAGACTGACCATGGGCTCGGCCCACCAGGAACGGTCGGCGGGCGGCTGCGGGTCGAGCAGGCCGGCGGCAAGCTGGAACAGGCCCATCGCTGCCATCGGCGGCATGCTCCACACGGCCGCGGCCCGAAAGCCCTGGCCGGCGAACAGCACGGCGACGACTGCAAGGACGGCGAGGGCGGGCATGTAGGCGGCGGCCCACTCCAGCGGGCGGGCGATGCCCCGGCGCACGGTCGCGGCGTTCACCGGGCCCCCTGCAGCACGGCCAAGGCCCGCGTCGCCCACGCCGAGTTCACCCGGGCCTGGACATGCGCCGGGTTGGCGGCACAGTCCCGGGCCCACGACTGGTGGGTGTGGCAGGTCGTCCGGTCGCCGGCCGCGAGGACCCCGCGCTCCTCGAGCCGGTCCTCCTCGGCCAGTGCGGCGGCGAGTTCCTGGATGGCGGTGAGCATCATGCGGCCACCCCGCTCACAGCCGCCTCGTGGGCGGCGGTCTCGATCGCGTCGTTCTCCGCGGCGTCGAGCTGGCCGATCAGTTCACCGCGGCCGAGGACCGCGAACTGGCGGGCGCGACGGGATCGCGCCCCGACGTAGGCCTCCCACGCTTCGGCCAGCTCGGCGCTGGGAGCACCGACTGCCAGCAGGTTCACGTAGGCGGTGTGCAGGGTCTGCTCGGCTTCGATCTGGCCGAGGAGAGTGTGGGTGGCGGCCCAGAGGGCCGCGTTCGCCGCCTGTGCACGCTCAAGCTCGAGGCTCATGAGGTCCGGCCCTTCGAGCAGATCGAGTCGTGCTGGCCGCCGCCGGTGAGGACCCGGCCGCACTCGGAGCAGGCGTTCATGCCGCCACCACCTGACGGCTCTCGGCGACCTGCCGGACGGCCCGGCGGAGCTCCATCTGCGACATGCCGGCCCACACGCCGTGCTCCTCGCCCCGGGCAATCGCCGCGGTGCCGCACTCGACCTGGACGGGGCAGGGCCGGCAGAACCTTTGCACAGCCCGGCTGTCCTCGGCGCTGTCAGGAAAGAAAAAGTCCGGGTTGTCGGTGCCGGCGCACAGCGCACGGCTTTCCCACCCGACCGAGTCTCCGACGACCGGTGGAGCCTTTCTGGGCATGGGCCGAGCGACGCTTCCCAGGATGGTATTGGCCCGGTGCGTGTTCTTCTCGGGTTTCCACGACCAGTGGCGGATGCAGCCTGCGGATGCGCAGCTCTGACGGGTGATCGAATTCGCCGCAGGCCGGGCGCTGCCCTCGAGGAGAAGGACGGCGTGGTGGGGGCGGATCTGCTGTTGACCTACGTAGAAGCGGCCGGCGCCGCGGGGGTCGACCGGGCCGGTCCAGGTCCAGTGCTCGCCGGTGCGGTCCACGAGGGCCCAGAAGCGGGCGGCATGGGGGGCGAGATCGGCGCTGGTCAGCGGCGTGACGGGGCGCCGACGGCTGCGCAACGGTGGGGCAACACCGTGCGGGGGTGTTCGTGCCGGGGCACGGCATGGCAGGGTAGCCATGGGTTGTCCTCCTGGTTAGGTCAGGCGGTACGGCCTAGTCGTCCCGGGCCAGGGAGTGGAGTCCCTGCGCCTGGGGCGCACCCAGTGGAGTGGGGCGCTGTCTCGGCCGCGTATTCGGTTGTTTAAGTCGCTGGCACGACACTATCCCGAGAACCGGCAGTTGTGAAGGCCCCGCGCCGGTTATCGTGAAGGTTTTGGCTACGATTCCGAGTTGTCGCAGCTAGACTGCGGTGAAGGGTGACATGACACCGCCATGTCACCGGCCTGTCGACGGGGGTCGGGTGTCCGCTGGAACACCGAAACGCACTGTTCGCATCGCCGAGGACGAGTGGCGGGCGACGATGGCCCGCGTCCAGCGGTCCCGTGGACCCGGCGGGGAGGTCACGCCGGTCATCCGGGCGCTGCTGGCGATCTACCGGGCGGTGCCGCTGCGATTGGAACGGCGACTACGGGCCCGGGCACTCCTGGAGGACCGGACGGTGGCCGAGCTGGTCGTGGAGGCGCTCAAGGCCTACCTGGACGGCCCCGGACAGCAGCCGGCCCCGCCATCCGGAGACGACGGGGCCGACGGGGCGTAGGGGCGGCTACTGCCGGGTGGTCTGGCCGTTAGACCGGCCGACCCAGCCGTGCTGGCCTCGCAGGTGGACGTCGAGCAGCTGCTCGGCCTCCGCGGCGCTGCCGACCGGGTCGGAGACGGCGAGGCAGTACGGGCAGGTGAAGGTGTAAGGGGTAGTCAAGGCGGACTCCTATCGGCTGGGTGGGCTGGTGGAGAGCTGGGCGGCCCGGGCGGCCAGGACGTCCCCGTGACAGGCGAGCGGCGAGCAGTAGCAGGCGAGGGCCCGGCCGCGAAGCTCGGGGAGCCGGGCGAGCAGGTCGGGCCGCCGGTCGAGGTCCTCGGCGTAGCGGGCGATGACGGCGGCGCGCTGCTCCGCTGTGGCCCGGGCCGGGAGCCGGTGCGGGTTGCCCCACACGGTGCCCCGGCCGATGCGGACCAGGCGGCGCTCGTCGGCCAGCCGGCGGAGCAGCGGCGGGTACGGCTGGTACAGGCCAGGCAGGCGGACGACGACGGTGTCGCCGGCGGACAGGCGGGCGAGGATCTCCCGGTCGGCCTGGGTGAGGGTGACACAGCCCGGGCACAACCCGGTCCAGTCGATGGTGCCGGCGTCGCCCATCGCCGACTGGAGGAACGGGCTGCCACAGGGGCAGGCGACGCGCTCAACTGTCGATGGCACGGTTCACCTCGTCATCCAGGCGGGCGTTGGCCTTCGCTTCACGCCACCGCGTCTCGTAGCCGGCAGCCGCGTCACCGCAGCCACCGGAGCGGCGCAGGTGGAATGCGACCGGGGGGCCACCGGGCAGCAGCAGGTTGTCGCCGGGGAACGTCACGGACTGCTGACGCTGGCTGATCGGCTGCTGGCAGTGCCAGCAGGCACCGGGCGGGATGGACATGAGCTTCTCGACGTTGACCATCTCGCGGGACGCCTGCTTGGCCGCTTCGACCTCGGTGCACGGGTAGATCTCGCCGCACGACCCGCAGATGGCGTGATGTTCGGGGAGCGCCCAGCACTGGGCCCAGAAGTCGTGTGGCCAGCGCCAGTGCAGCCGCTTCCCGCCGAGGTGCGGGCGGACCATCACCACCCGGGGGCGGTTCCACCATGTGCCGGCGGTGCCGTCCCACAGGTCGTACACGTTCGGTGTGGTCGGGCCTTGGAACCGGGTGCCACTGGGCAGCGAGAGGGTGGCGCTGTTCTCGGCTAGTCGCCGTCGGCGATCTATGCGCTGGTCCCGAATGGCCTGTGCGTGTGTGAGCCGCAGGCGGTCGTATTCGTCCCAGTCGATGAGGTCGCGGTCACGAACCTCCAGTACGAACCAGATTTTCCGGTTGGAGGTGATGAGTGCCCGGGCGTCGGGCGGGTTGTGTGCGAGCGGGGAGGTGAAGCCTGCGCCGGCTGGACGCCAGCGTTCCGACCGAACGTTGACGCGGATCATCTGTGGCTCCTCGGGGTGCGCCCCGGGGCGGGGGTCTGACCGGCCCGCCCCGGGGACGTGGCGCGGCGGTCAGTCGTGCGAGTAGTCGTGAACCTCGAACCTGTCCGGACGGGCAACAACCCGGGCTGGATCCCCGAACGCATTGAGGGACACGTCCTCGTACGAGACCAAGTCCCCGCCGAGCTCGCGCAGCAGGCCGACCAGAGCGGCCAGGCCCGCCTCCCTGTCTAGGTCATACACGTCGAAAACGGGCAGCTCACCGTCCCCGACGGGAACGGTGTTATAGGAGGTGACACCGTCGGGCGCGGGATCCAGCACCACACCTTCAAGGTTCATCCCGAAGACGCAAGGCTCGCCGTCGTTGAAGTATGGGGTGTACTGCGTCCACACCACAGCCTTCACCCCCGCGGTCGCGAACAGGCGGTCAAGCGCGGCTTTGAACTCTTCGGCGGTCTTCTGCGGCCTGTCCCGGGGCTCCTGGTAGTAGGAGACCTCGCCTTCGATGGGCAGCCCGGCGAACGTGGTTGGGATATCGGTGCTCATTTCGCTCCTAGGAAGTCGCTCGTGGTGACGGTGCGGCGCTGGGCGCCGCCCATCCATGGCTGCAAGGTCATGTACTTCAGGTAGTCCTCGACGGTGGGGATCCGTCCGAGGTCTTCGATTACGTGCTGTTCGGCGATGAGACGTACGGGTATCCGGACCTCACCGTGCTCGCGCGGGACGACGAGGGTGGGGCCGAACATGCGGCCAGCCAGGTAGATGCCCCACGAGCTGTGGAGCATCGCCCGATGGCGCATGTCGGGAAACGCTTCTTTGGAGCTGTCGATGAACTCGTGCACCGGCAGGTACGTCTCTGGCTCACCGCCCCATTTCCGGGCGGAGGATCGGGCGTGGTACCAGGCGTTCACGGTGCGATAGCCCTCTCCGTGTGGTGGGGGTCCCGGCGCCGGCTCGGGGGTTGGCCGGCGCCGGGACGTGTAGACCGCCGTCCCGCTGCGGTCCGCGCGGACAGGACGGCGGGGCTCGGGGTCAGCTGCGGCGGATGCGTTCGTGGCGGCGGCCGGCACACCAGCCGGCCAGCCACAGCAGCAGAGCGGCCAGCAGCACAGCGGCGGCGGTGGCGACCAGGTCAAACACGGCAGGCCCCGGCTGGCGGCCTGGCCGGCCAGGTGGTGAACCCGCGGCAGGTGCACAACTGCGTGCCGACCGTGCCATCGCAGCCTTGCTCGCCGTCCTCCTCCTGCCAGTGCAGGCCTTCCGAGTGGCGGCAGCGACAGATGGCCGGCGGCTCCCAGACGGGCAGGGAGTCGGCCCCGTCCTCGAACCGTGGCGTTTCGACGGCGGTCATCAGACTCCGTCCGGGCGGCGACCGCCGGCGTGGACGATCGCGGCGGTCACGCAGTCGATGCCGTGCAGGCCCAAGGAGGTCAGGCAGTCCCGCAGATCAACCGGCCGGCCGCCGCCGAGCGAGCAGGCAATCACGAGGATCGCTCGCTCGCCCGACGATGCGGTTATCCGGTTGGGGTTGAGGGCCCGCCAGTCGATGCTGGCCATCGGGGTATCGCCAATCTCGTCGGGATCATCCGAGTAGTCGACCTTCAGCGCCGCGAGGTTTGCGGCGGCCCTGCGGATCCAGTAGCCGTTGTTCCAGCCGGCGAGGAGCTCGACGGCGGCTTCGGCCGTGTAGACGCCGCGGGCCTGCGCGCGCAGCGCGGCGAGCAGGTCGTCAGGCCACATTGCCGGCCTCCCGCCGCTGGGCTGCCTGACGGCGGTGCGCGTCGATCAGGACCGCGGCATCGCCGAAGTGCACCTCACGCCAGCGCTCCAGCTCCACCTGCAGGCCGAGGACGGCCCGGTGCAGGAGCCGCTCGTCGGCGGCGATCGTCTGCAGCCCCGGGTCCTCGAACGTGGGCGGGTAGCTCAGGTAGGCGCTGTCGAAGCCGCCCTCCTCGATCCTGAAGTCGAAGGAGACCAGCTCCATCCAGTCGTACTCGGACATCGCCGGGGTGGTCATCGGACATCTCCTCCTTGATCGTGGATGGGTGTTCGGGTGGTGCAGCGAGACGGATGGGTCTGCCCGCAGGCCAGCTGGCGTGCCGGGCCGGCTTGGGCGGCCCCGACGGCGAGCGCGACGAGCAGCAGGGCGAGAAGCGCTGCGGCGAGAACGACGGCTTCGCCGGGCGGCAGGCGGCGGGGAGCGGTCATGCGACACGCTCCCCGAGGATCGCCTGCGCGAGCCTGTGACTAACCAGAGCAGAGCAGTTGGGGGTGACCGCGTTCCCGAGCTGGGCTGTGCGGTCGCCGCGGTTGCCGAACAGGTGATAGCCCGCCGGGAAGGCCATCGCTTTCTTGATCTCCGTGTCGGGGTCGAGCATCCGGTAGGTGCAGCTATCGACGTCGCCGCCGTCGGTCGACACGAGCGCGAACCGGTCTTTTGTCGGCTGCGTAGGCAGGGGAACGAGCGTGGGTGTGCACCCGCCGTTGCCGTAGTACGAGGTGATCATGTGGCGGGCGCCGGCGGTGACGACGGCATGGTGCTCGCCCTGCGCGGACACGGTTCCAATCGGCCCCCACGCCGAATGGGCACGTCCCTTCTCCCCGCCGCCGCGCAGGCAGACGAGGAACGGGTCGACCCCAGCGGGGGTGGTGGCCAACGCTTCCCATTCGGTGGTGGTGCGGGTTCGGAACGGGTCGGCGGGGCTGGCCGGGCTGGTGTTCCAACTGCCACCGGTCGCGATCAGCGTGGGACTGGTGCCATAGCGGGCCAGGCCTGCGGCGATCCTGTCGCGGGTGGCCGGGCGCAGTACGGGCAGGCCGAGCCGCTCACGGTCGCCGACGAGTGGCCCCGTGACCGCCCAGTTGATGATGTCTGCGGCCGGTTGGACCAGCGGCTCGGCGATGGTGCGGCAGGTGGGGCATCGGTACCAGTACTGGCCGTTGCGGCCGTAGGTGCCGACCGGCTCGCCACGCCAAGGGTTCTTCCACGACTGCTTCGCCTCGACGAGGACTTCGCAGCGCGGGCACCAGGAGGTGACTCGGAAGTCGAGGTCGGGCCGTCGGCCCAGGGTGCGCTTCCACCAGATGATGTAGACGCGGTTGCGGAGTTGCGGCGCGCGGGTGACGCCGAGCGTGTCGTCCGCGGCGAACGCCGAGTTGAGGGAGACGATCGCATAGTCGTAGCCGAGGTCGTTCAGTTCGCGGCACCAGCGGGGCCAGTGCTCCCAGTCCACAACTTCGGGGACGTTCTCGATGATCCCGCCGAGGAAGGGCTGGCCGCGCATCGTCGCGGATTCGATGGCGCGCAGGACGTCGCGCATGGTGGCGCGGGATCGTGCGGCGGCCTCGTCGGCGGGGCGTTCGTCGTCGTGCTCCCACAGGCTGACCTGCTGGACGCGCCGGGTTTGCTTCTTACCCTGCGCCCGGGTGTGTGCCTTGCAGACCGGGCTGGCCCACAGGATGTCGGCGGCGGGGAGGAATCCGTACAGGTCGTCGCGGCCGACGGGCGGGTTGGTGCCCTGCCAGAACGGGTCGTTGTGGCGCCAGGCGCCGAGGTCGTGACGCCAGTGGTCGGTGTCGCGGTGGTTCGCGCTGTGCGATTCGATCGCGGTCTGCCAGTGGTTGATCGCCAGGGCCACTTTGTGTCCGGCCCAGATGAGGCCGGTGGATGATCCGCCGGCGCCGGCGAACAGGTCGAGGGCGACCAGCCCGCTTGCCGGGCGCGGGCAGGCGAAGAAGGGGTCGAGGTCGGGCAGGCTGTTCGTGTCGGCGCGGACGCGGTACCGGTCGATCGGGTCGAGGGTGGTCAGGGTCATCGTGCCGGCTCCGATGTTGGCTCCGGCCGGGGTGCGGACCCACCCAACGCCCCGGCCGGAGGTGTGGCCCCGCCGGCGCCACCCGGGGGGGTTGGCAGCGCCGACGGGAGAACAGGGGTTGTGTCACGGCCGTTGGCGAGAACCTTGATCGTCCGGTTCGCCGCGGACAGCGCCTCACGCAGCCGCGCGTTCTCGGCGTGAAGCTGATCGTTCTCGGCCAGCAGCGCGGACAGCGGATGGTCAGCCATGGCACATCCCGCCGCGGACGGTCGAGCCGCACAGGCCGCAGAGGCCAGTGGCCCGGTTGGCGAGCTGCTCGAAGGCGTGCGGCAAGTCGACGTGCACCACGGTCTGCCGGCTGGTGGTGCTGGCCGACGTCTGGTCGGGGAGGGCGCTCACCGGGCTTCGCCGCCATATGCGATGGCGATCTGCTCCCGCACCTCGAGGGAGCTCCGGGAGTAGAACTTCTCCGAACCCAGCTGCCCGGTCCGGCCCTGCCAGCGGACGGCATAGCCCTCCCCGGCGGCGACGATGAGACCGTGGATCAGGACCTTTCCCACGCCCGCGTCGCGGACCTCGACGCCCTGCCCGCCGTCGGGCAGGTCCACCGGGTGGACAGTGATGTGCGGGTAGCGGACCGCGTCCCACTCGGAGACAATCCCGCCCGGATGATGATCGTGTTTGATCGGCACCGCCCGGTGGGGTCCACGGTGGCCTGGGCGGAGCCGGCATTTGAACCCCTCCCAGCCGTCGTAGCCCTCCAGTGGGGTGCCGGTGTGCCAGCAGGCCACCTGGTCGTCGGCCATGGCCGCGACCGCCTGCTCGTAGTCGGAGCGGGTGAGGGGGACGGAGCGGGCGCCGGTGGTGATCGGCCCGCCGGCAACCTTGGTGGCGCTAGCCACGGGGACCGTCCTCGGGCAGCCGTCCGCCGGGGGCCTCACGCCGGTCGTACGCCTCGACGGCGAGAGCGGGGAACGCGCTGTGGAGGAGCCGGCGGTTGATGGTGTCGGCGCGGAGCGCAGCGGCCATGATCAGGGCGTCGAAGGAGACGTCGTCAGCGAGCTTGAGGGCGGCCTGGAAATCGAAGAGGCTCATGATGCGGCTCCTGCGGGGGCGTGGCGGGCGGGCATGTCGTCGTGGACCCGGCCGTCCAGCTCGCGGCCGGCGGCCTTCACACCCCACCGGCGGATCGAGGCGTGCATCGACTCGTCGACGGAGCTGCGCTCGACGGACCACGGCCGGTGGGAGTACTCGTGGGGCTGCCAGCCGTACTGGTCGGCCCAGACGGCGTAGCCGTGGGTGGCACCGACCGCCTCAGAGGCGGCCTTGGCGGCGTTCAGTTCGGCGACCAGCGCCGGGTCGCCCCGGTCCGCCGCCCACCGTTCGACCAGCTCCGGGTCGACGGGCACCTTGTGCTGGGCCGGACCCCAAGACCCCCACTGTTTGAAGAAGAAGGCCCGACCCCGGCTGGTCGTCTGGTCGCGCAGGCCGCGGGCCCACAGCGGGTGCATCGGCCGGGCCCGGTGGCCCGACTCGCCGCCGACGATCACCCAGTCGATGCAGCCCGGCGCCGCCGCGTAGATCTCACCCGTTACCGGGTGGATGACGTCCCCGGCGAGGGCGTCGATGTGGGCGCCGTTCCGCGCCTTCAGCCTGGTGAGATCGACCGGGCCGAGGAGCGGCTCGGCGGACACCACCCTGACCGCGGCCGGTGTTGCCAGCAGCGCTGGGATGCGCAGCTCCGCGGTCCGCTGGTCTTCGGCGCTCACCCCGAGCCAGACGTTCGGCAGCGGCCACCGCATCCGGTGGTACAGGCCCGGCTCGATGCCCGGGACGTACGTCGGGCTGTGCGGGGTGGACGCCCAGTCCATCGCCGAGCGCAGGTGAATGCCCGGCTGGTGGCCAGCGCCGCAGCGGCATTCGTCGCGGAGGAACGAGCGCATCCGGCCGTGACGCTTGGTGAGCACGATGTAGGTGTGCTGCGGGGTGGCGGCCATGACCGCCCACATGCGGACGATCGCCTCGTCGGGAACGTCGTCGTGGAAGACGTCGCCCATGGAGTTGACGAAGTAGGTGGTGGGCTTGCGGCGGCGCAGCGGTGCGGTGAGCCGCTCCGGGTGGACGGTGATGTTGAAGCCGTTGGGGTAGGCCTTGGTGCCGGCGAACCGGTGGGCGATTGTGGCCGCGTAGCAGTTGTGGGTCAGCATCCCCTCCGCCACGAAGGTCCCGGTCGACACGGTGATGTCGACGAGGCGACGGACGGGACCGCGGCGGACACCCACCACCATGTGGTCTTCGGTTTCGACTCTGCGGCCATAGAAGTCCTGGCAGCGCCGTGTCATCGCAGGCGAGATCGCGGCGAGGAAGGCAATGTTCTCTGGGATCCCACCGACGAGACGGGCCCCCGGGCATCCGCCCGAGTAGTCCTCACGCTTCAGCTCGAAGCCAAGCTCCTTCGCGAACCGGACTGCCATGTCCAGCACGTCGTTCGGCTTCGCCTGGTGGAACCGCAGGTTGCCTCCGGTGTACGAGGCGTCGGTGTCGAACATGCCCGCGAGCCATCCGGTCATCCACTCGGTGGTCGGCCGTTCCTCGCAGAGGCCGGCGATGAGCGGCATGTGGGCGAGCCGACGGGTCTCGACCTTCGCCATGGGGACCGGGTTGTCGGTGAACACCGATGGCCCGCTGTCGAAGGGCCGAACAGCGACGTCGATCTCGAAGTGGCTCAGGTAGTCGACGAGCCGATCGAGTACGACCCGGTCCGATTCCGGCTTCGCGACACGCCAGTAGGACTGGGGGAACCCGAGCTTGTCAGACCGCCATGACGAATCCCACCGGAAGGTTCCATCACCGGCTGTGACACCGGCGATGTAGCCAGCTCGGTAGTCGGTTGACGTCCGGAGGTCGCCTCCTGCCAGCCGCACAGTTCGGACGGGGGTCTTGAAGGTGAGATCTACGGTGGACCGCCACCACTGCGACGCGCCCCGCTTTGCGATCAGCCACTTGTGGTCTTCGCTGGCGACTGCGCGGGCACCGTTCGCCAACTCGAACTCGACTGTCGGCTTCTCCGTCTCCCAGACGGCTTCGACGACCCCTTCCTCCCAGACTCGGTTCTGGCCAACCGCCGGGGTGTCGGTAAAGCTCACGAGGCGGTCGCCTACCTGGATGTCCTTGATCGGGACCCAGACCATGTCCGCGCGGAGGACCCGTGTCTCAGGGGCGAGGCAGTTGTCACAACCGCTACTGATCTTGGAGCATCCGTCGATTACGTTCCAGGTCTCGCCTGGGGTGCCGTCGACGTTCCGGACCCATTCGATCTTCGTAGGCATCAGTGGCGCTCCCCGAACGCGATGGCAATCAGATCCCCACCAGCGGGGCCCGAGGGCCGTGGGTCCCACATCCTCACCGGCACAACCGTGGACCTCACCGGCACAACCGTGGACTCGACGGCAGGCGGACGGCCCGAGCTACCGGCGGCTGTGACACCTGCGACCGCGGCGGAGAACGCGGCGCCGGCGGCGGCAACGCGGAGCGGCGAGACGTGACGGCGACGGTGGGCGCTCATGACCGGCCCGCATGGCGGTCCATGAACTCCAGACCGGTCATGTACCGGCCGCCGACGCTGAACCCTGTTGCCACCCAGCCGCGCTTGATGAGCTCCCGGGCACCCGGGCGGGTCATCTGCCGCTCGGACACCAACCAGTCCTCGAACGCCCGTTCGGTCTTGAACACCGGGCTGACCGGGGTGCCCTCGGTCACCGTTTCGTACAGGCACCAGCCGAGCGGCGTGCTCTCATCCCACGTCGGCATGTAGTCGGCCGGGTTCGGGGCGGGCTCGCCGTGTTCGCGGGCGTACTCCACCTGCTCGTGGTAGGAGGGGCCGTCGAACAGGCCGATGTAGCGGGGCTTGCCGTTCGGGTAGCGGCCGTCACGAGGATGCAGCCAGTCGAGGGCGACCCGGCGGATCTCGTAGCTCATCGGCCAGACCGCCCGCGCGTCCCGCGACGCTTGTCGACCTCGATTTTCCACAGCCGGTCCAGATCGGCGTCGGTGATGCCATGCACCGGGTCACGCTCGAGGCCGAAGGCCTGGTAGAAGGCGATACTCCGCCCCTCGATCAGGTCAAGCGACAGGTTGATCACCTGGTCGTAGACATCCTGCTCGGGGTCGATGCGGTTCGCCCACCCCTGAGATTTGGTGAGCTTGTCGAGGTAGTTGGCGCCGGTGGCGACCCTGCCGGCGGCAAAGTCGTTGTTGGTGCTGGTCACTGGTTGCCTCCATAGGCAGGAACGTCAACGTCATGGATCGGGTCGTCTGCCTGGCGCAGGCAGCTCAGACAGCGGCCGGTCCCGGTCAGCCGGCCGTACGTGCCCAGCAGCAGCGGATGCGACTGGTCGGGGTTCGGGAACGAACCGCCGCAGGGAACCGCCGCAGCGCCGCCGCTGGTCACTGCGCCCCCGCGGGAAACATCGGCGCGGAATCGGCCAGCGTCTTCGCGTGGCGCAGGTGCTTGTCGATGAACTCCGGGTGCCGGCCGGACTGCGCGATATACGTCTCGAGCGTGGCGGCAGCCAAGGTCTGCTCGTCGCGGGTCAGCGTCGCCCAGGGGATCGCACTGCCGTTGTAGATCGCGACGGTTGCGACGACATAGCCGACGTTGATCAGGCTTGCTGTTGCGGCCCGGCCCTTCGGGCTGCGCTCGACCGCCACGCGGACCAGGCCTCGCTCGTCGACGATGGTCGAGGAGTTCGGCTGGCTGTCGGATTCGCGCCAGGCCCAGCCGTTCGGCAGGGTGACGTGGCGGAACAGCGGGTTCCCGGTGACCGGCCGTCCGAGGGTGAACCCGAGGTCGGTCCACTCCTTGGTGTCGGCCGGGTACAGGTCGGCCGGTATCTGGTCGGCGCTCATGCGGCGACCGCCGACCCGGCGAAAAACTCGCCGTACAGGCCCTCCAGCAGCCGGTAGGTGGCCTCCTCGTCGTAGAAGACGCCGGCGGCCAGCTCCTGGGCGAACGCCGCATTCGAGGCGGTGAAGCCTGCGCCGAGGTGCCAGGAGCCACGGGCGCAGCCTTCCGGGCAACGCTCGCAGTAGTGGACCTGGCCGCCGGCCGGGCGGGAGTGGACCCGCACCCGGGCAAACAGCTGTGCTTCGTCGAACCGTTCGGCTTCGATGGCTCCGGCGGGGCCGGTGACGAGCAGAGCCCGTCCGGCGCGGCTGCGGGCCAGGCCCGGCGCGGCGGTGGTGGCCTGCCGGTCGAGCGCGGCCTGGACGTCCCGGGCCGCCTGCAGCGTGGCCTCGCGGAGCTCCGGGTTGGTGATCGCAGGGGCGACGACGGTGAGGACGTCGCGGACGATCTGCTCGGGCGTGCCCAGGTCGGGCTGCTCGACGAGCAGCCGTTCAATGCCGGCCTGGCCGCCGCGGACCGCGGTGATCCACGGCTCGTACAGGTCTGCAATGTCAGTGGTGTCGATCATGAAGCCCCCCTTGCTGGCGTCCAGCGACGCCTAACATCAGGTTCCATGTTGTTCCATGATTTGTCAAGCCTGCCGCGCACCTCCGTCACCAGCGCGATGACCTGCAGCAACAAGCATCATCGGCACCCGCGAGCGCGCCGAGCGACAGCCAGGACGCGACCCGCTAGCCCCCGATCCGCTCGACAGCAGGTATGTTCATGGAACATCCTGTAGGAGACCGGAGCCGAAGGGGGCACCATCAGACGCTCACAGCCCCTCGCCCGCACCGGAGGGCCCACCCGACGCACCCCACTGACCGCCAGCGGCGGACTCCAGCAGGGCGCGCCCTTCACCCGGAGCGGACGGCTACAGCCGGTCTCCGCGAAGCGGCGGGCCGAGAACCGGCAGCGCGGCCAGGTCGTCGCCGCCCTGGCCGCCCTGGCCGCCGACGTCGAGCCGGCCGACCGCTGCCCGGCCGCCGGCGCGTTCCCCGCGGTGCCCTGCGGCGGCCCGGTGGATGCGCACGAACCGCTCTCGCGGGCCCGCGGAGGATCCATCGTCGACCCGAACAACATCAAGTTGATCTGTCGGCGGCATCACGACCACATCCACCACGTCGACCCGGTAGGGGCCACGGCCGCGGGCTGGCTCATCCCGTCCTGGCAGGCGCGAATGGCCTCGTAAAAGCGAGAAGCCCGACCGGAAGGGGGGCAACCGGTCGGGCTTCTCGCCGCCATCCGAGTTAGCAGCTCGGACCACAACATGCAACTAACGAAAGGCTATCATGCCTGATCCAAATCCGCACCCCGACGCCCAGAACTGTGACGGGGAACCAGAATCCCTGCGCGCCGAGTGCCTGACCGAAGACCAGTGCTATCAGGCCCGCTACGACCTCGCCGCGCAAAGCAGCATGAGAGATGCCGCCGCCCGCGGCATGGACAAGCTGCACCGCCAGCTCGGCATCGAACGGCAGAACGCGGAGGAATGGCGCCGGCGGGCACTCGACGGCGCCGCAGGAAAACTCCAGACCCGCATCAGCGTGGCGATCTCCATCCTGTCCCATGGGGGGGACGGATCCGCCGAGCGGGCAATCCTCGTCCTTGAAGGCCGCGACGTCGTCGACATCAACGCGCGTCGGGCCGGTGGCCAGTGAGCACCACTGCCGTCTCCTGGGCCCTCTACGACGCCCCCGCAGGAGACCCGACTGCCCGCCTGATTCTCGTCCGTCTCGCCGAGCAGGCCGACCGCGACGGCCGTCACGCATTCCCCTCCGTCCCCAACATCGCCGAGGACATCGAGGTCCACGAGCGGACCGTGCAGCGGCACCTAAGCAGCCTTGAAGAGCGCGGACTGATATCTCGTGGCGACCAGGCCCACGTCTCCCACTACCCGCCCGACCGCCGCCCGGTGGTGTGGGACTTGAACATGTCCATGCGCCGGGAACGGCACGACAAAACGTCACCCCGTTCAGGACGCCCACCCGGC
Organism: Frankia sp. R82; assembly: GCF_023716925.1. GTDB lineage: Bacteria > Actinomycetota > Actinomycetes > Frankiales > Frankiaceae > Frankia. The sequence goes on along the minus strand of NZ_JAMQQG010000043.1, from coordinate 19,283 downwards.
AAGCGGGGTGACACTAGCGCCACCCCGATCGGCAAGAACGGGGTGACATCGGCGTCGGAACGGGGTGACACCGGTGTCCAGAACGGGGTGACACCCATGTCACCCAAACCAAGTACATCTAAACCACCCATGACTCCTACGGAGTCAAACCAAGACCCATCCCTTCGGGATGTGTCCGCGCACGCGAACGCACACACACGCGAGGAAACCCCTCCGGCCCAGACCGCCGAGGAGGCCCCGGACGCGAAGGTCATCCCGATCCCCACGTCCGACTCGAAGCGGGCCACCCGCCTCCCGCAGGACTGGAAACCGTCCGAGCGCATGGCCGAGTGGACGCTCGAGCAGGGCGTGACCCGCGACGAGGCGATCCGCACCCTGGCCCGCTTCCGCGACTACTGGGCGGCTGCCTCCGGCCGGAACGCCGCGAAGAAGGACTGGCAGGCCGCCTGGCGGAACTGGGTCCGCGACGACATCGACCGCGGCCGGATCGGGCAGCAGGCCCGACGCCGAGCAGCAACCACCCAGCTCGCCTGGGACGCCGGCGTGGTCTACCGATGAGCGCCGCCGACGGGCCGATCGCCCGCGTCCTCGAACACTTCCACGGCACCCGCAGCTCCGGAACCGGCTGGGCGGCCCGCTGCCCCACCGAGGCCCACGCCAACGGCGACCGAGACCCGTCCCTGTCGATCGGAGTCAACCCCGACGGGCACGTGCTGATCCAGTGCCATCGCGGCTGCGACACCGACTCGGTGCTCGCCGCCGCAGGGCTGTCTATGGCCGACCTGTTCCCACCTCGGGAAACGAAGGGTCTGGGAACGCCGACGGCCACGTACGTCTACGAGACCGCCGACGGTCAGCCGACGATCCGCGTCCTCCGGTTCGTGCCGAAGACGTTCCGCCAGCAGCACTGGGACGGCTCCCAGTGGACGTGGGGGCTCGGCGGCGCCACCCCGCCGATCTACCGGCTCCCGAAGGTCCTCGCCGCGGTCGCCGCCGGCCAGCCGGTGATCATCTGCGAGGGGGAGAAAGACGTCCACGCCGCCGAACGGGCCGGCTGGGTTGCGACCACGAACGCGCAGGGCGCCGGGAAATGGCGCCGCGACTACTCGAAGATCTTCAAGGGTGCGACGGTGCACGTCGTCGCCGACAACGACGACCCGGGCCGGCTCCACGCCCAGGCCGTCGCCGACCAGGTCGCCGAGTACGCGGCCACGGTGCACCTGTGGATCCCACCGGACCACAAGGATCTCCACGACCATCTCGCTGCCGGCCGCGATGTCCGGGACCTCGGCCGGCTGATCCCGGAGGAGGCGCCGTCCGGGCCGTCGACGGAGCGGCAGCTGATGGGGGCCGCGCTGATGGCCCTCGCTGGGCAGATCGCCGCGGCGGCGAACGACCCGAAGCGCACATCGAAGCAGGCGATGACCTACGTCCGAGAGCTCGTCACCGGCCTGGACGTCCCCGAAGCGGAAATCACCGGCCTGCATGAGCTGCACTCGTTCATCTCCACTGCGGAGGAGGAGTTCGACTGGCTTATCCCGGGCCTTCTCGAGCGCATGGACCGGGTTGTCATTGTCGCCCCGGAAGGTGCGGGGAAGACACAGATGGCCCGCCAGGTTGCTATTATGGCAGCACAGGGAATTCACCCGTTTACGTTCGAGCAGATCCCACCGGTCCGCACGTTGATCGTGGATCTGGAGAACCCTCCGAGGAACATTCGACGGAAAACTCGAAACATTGTTCGCGCGGTGGAGATGGAACGTGCCTACGAGACGGGCCGCTGCTGGCTGTGGACACAACCGGCGGGCATTGATCTGCGGTCCGGCTCGGAACTGAAGGCGCTGCACCAGGTGTGCGAAATGACCGAGCCGGACCTGATCTGCCTCGGCCCGCTGTACAAAAGCTTCCTCGAGAACGGCGAAAAGGCGGAAACGATCAACGGGGAGGTGGCGCGGATCCTCGACAACATCCGGGCCACCTTCGGTACGGCCCTGTGGCTCGAAACCCACGCACCCCTGGACACCGGAGGGGGGCGGAACCTTCGGCCGATGAACTCCGGGGTGTGGTCACGCTGGCCCGAGTTCGGCATCAAGCTCGTACCCCACCCGGACGATCCGACGAACCGCCTGCTGACGTTGGGCCGGTTCCGCGGGGACCGCGACGAGCGGGATTGGCCGATGGCGATGAAGTGGGGGGCGCGCTGGCCGTGGCAGCCGCTGTGGAGCGAAGAGGAGGTGGAGAGCTCGATCGAGGTGCTGAAGGTGAACCCACCTCGACAGGACCGGTCCTATGAGGCGGACGAGAGCAGCAACGTGTCGTGGATTCACGGCACGAATGCGAGTTGAGGAGTAGAGAAATGGCCGGAGAGACGACGATCACTGTAGTGGGCAACCTGGTTGCCGATCCCGAACTGCGGTTCACGCCGAACGGTGCTGCGGTCGCGAACTTCACCGTGGCGTCGACCCCACGGACATTCGACAAGCAGACGAACGAGTGGCGCGATGCGGATCCGCTATTCATGCGCTGCTCGCTCTGGCGGCAGCCGGCGGAGCATGTCGCCGAGTCGCTGCGCAAGGGCATGCGGGTGATCGTGACCGGCCGGTTGAAGCAGCGGTCGTTCGAGACCCGCGAGGGCGAGAAGCGCACCGTCATCGAGATGGACGTCGACGAGGTGGGTCCGAGTCTGAAGTACGCGACGGCGAGGGTGGCCCGGGCTGAGCGGGGCCAGGGCGGCGGGCAGCAGCAGGGGTACGGCCAGCAGGCGCCGGCGCAGGGCCCCGCCGGCCAGCAGCCGTCGGCGGCGGGCGATCCGTGGTCGCAGGCGGCCCCCGCGGGCGCGTACTCCGACGCACCTCCCTTCTAAGGTGGGGATCATGGCCGAGGAGTCGAGGGTGGGTCAGACGTCCATCCCTGGCCACGGCCTGCAGCGCGAGGGTCGAGCGTTCACCGTTCCGAACTGCTGCGGGTACAGCCTCACGGATACGACGCCGCAGCTCGGCGAGCCGGGCCGGTATGGCGGACACGGGGTGTGCCGCTGCGGCGAGGTGTCCGACCATTTCGATTCGACAGCGGCCCGGCGCCGCTGGCACAACCGACACAAGGACGAGATCCGCCGTGGCTTTGTCGGCAGCCCGGCCGCCGAGGCGGAGCCGCCGGCCCCGGAAGGCGCCGGCCGTGGGTGATCGGGAGGAGCCGGGATACTTCGCCGTCCCCGATCCCCTCGACGGGACGCGGATGTCGTACTGGTATCGGTCGAGGGCGGCCCGCTCCGCCGGCCAGCTTGCGCCGTGGCCGCCCCGGCGGAACCGGTGGGGGCATCTGCTGAAGCGCGACGTGCCGTTCGATAAGGCCGCGGACCCGCCCGGCTACCGGGCGTTCGTCCGGGAGCACTTCGACCGGGTCTTCGACGCGAGGGTCGAGGCGCGCCGGCTGATCGAGGCCGACCCGGATGCTGCGTCGGCCCGATTCGCGGCGCTGGCCATCCGCTGCTGCTGGTGTGGGAAACAGCTCGCCGACGAGCACAGCCGCGTGTACGGGGTGGGCCCGGAGTGCCGGCAGGGCCTTTCGGCGGAGGAGTTGGCGCGGATGGTGGAGCTGGTGGCCGCCGCGCACGCCGAGGTGCTCTCGGACGCCTGACCTCGACCGGCTACGAGGTGTGGGGCGTGCGCGCCGCCGTCGGGGATGGTGTCGGGGCTTCACCCCACGCCCAGATGCCATCCATCCCACAGTTGATCCACCGGCTCTTCCCGTTGTCGTCGGCCATGCCGCCGGCGCCGGGCTGGAGGCATGGCTGCCCTGCAACGGGGTGTCCCCACAGATCGGTGGGCGTCGCTGTCGGTGTGACGGCCGGCGGGGTCTCGGATGTTGCGGCCGAGGGCGGCGGCTGTGTGGCGGCGGCCGGCGTCGGGGGCACGGACTGCGCGGCTGGTCGCGGCCGTGGGGTCGACTCCTGGTAGGTCGGGGTCACGGTCGGCGCCTGCGAGGTTGGCGCCGCAGCCGATCGGGTGGCGGTTGGCGTGGCCGCCGTTTGCTGGATGACTGGTGCTGGCTGGCAGCTGGTTATGGCCGCGGCGAAAAGCCCGACCGCGGGCAGCAGCAGACGGCGACGCATGTTCCCCCCTGGATGGTCGTCGGCGCTGACCGTAGCGGCCGGTGTCGGGCGGCCGTCCAGGGGGCGTGCGGGTTGATCAGCCGGTGGGACGCGGGCGGGCTTCTCTCCAGCCGCGCCGGTTACGGTCGAGCCACGCCTCGACGTCGGCGCGTAGCCACAGGCGTAGCTGCGGGCGGTCGATCAGCGGGTCGGGGAAGCCCTTCTGGTTGGCGATCCGGTTGGCGTAGGAGCGGGAAACACGGTCGCCGCGGAGCCGGCCGAGGAGATGCGTGAGGTCCTCGACGCTGATCAGGCTGTCGAGCTCGGCTTTCGTGTAGGTGCGCTCTCCGGGGGCGTGCACGGGGCGCACAGTAGGAATGCACAGGTAGGGAGATAGGGAATGGTGTACGACTGTCACCTACCTGGCTACCGATGGTCTGGCCGCCAGAACGACAACGGCCCCGCCTGGTGCTGACACACCACGGCGGGGCCTCAACCCCCAGGGGAGGGGTCGTTGTGAGCTCAGTGTCGCATGCTCAGGGTTTGCCCGGAGTCCACGCACGCACGTCCAGGGCGGCTCGCATGTCGGAGATTTTCATCGGCGACGGGGCCACTGCGAGCACCTGGATGGGGGCGATCGCCGTGCACGCCGCCGTCGACGGGGGTCTGGATGATGCCCGGGCAGTGGAGGTCCGCAAAGTCCCCCATGGCTACATGCTGGTGTTCCAGACCGGGGAGGCATAGCCGGTCAGCCGGCGTCGCGCCAGCCTGGCCGGTACAGGTCCAACCACGCCTCCACCGCGGTGCGGCGCCACAGGCGGATCCGTGGCCGTTCGATCTCCGGTGACGGAAAAGTCCGGTCGCGGCTGATCGTGTAGGCCCTGGACCGGTTCACGCCGAGGAGCGCGCGGAGCTCGGCCATGTCGACCCAGTCGTCTTGCTGCTCGCCGGCCATGAGCCCAGCACGCTAGGTGAGACCACATGATCCGAGCACATGGTCTGTACTCATGTCCACAGGCTCGCTACGGTGCGAAGGACACGCCCAACGGGACGGCCCTGCCCGGCTTGGGCCCTCGACGTCCGAGGAGACCGCCATGTCCGACGTTGCCAGCACACCGCCTGTTGCGGACGCGGACGAGCTCGTGGCGAGGAACGCTGGGATGTGGGGTCCCGGCCCGGTATCCGTCGTTGTTCACGCGACCAGGAACGCGAGCTCGTTCGAGCTGTACCTCGACGTCGGGCTGGAGATCGGCGAGGTGATGCAGGCCCTGCTGGACCATGTACCGCCCGGGTCGGTGCTCACCGGGGCCGCCCAGCGGCGGGAAAACCTGCTGCTCACGTTCCGAGGACCGCGGGCGTCCCGGCTGGATTAGTCACGGATCGCGCTGAACCGGACTGTTTTGATCCGCCGAGGATCCTGGCGGCCCACACTCGACAGTGGATGTTCACCACGTCGAGGGGGAATCATGGCTGATCTGTGCGCGGGATGTCTGGCCTACCTGGCAGCCAAGTCGCGGCGAGGCGATGCGTCGAAGGCGGTCACGATGGTGGCGGGCACCCTGCTCTGCGAGGCCGACGTCAAGCTGATCTTCGAGCGGACCCGCCGGGACGACCGTCAGGACTTCCTGCGGAAAATGATCGGCGCGAACGCCTGGGCATAGATCGGCGCGAGTGCGCAGCAGCCCAGCCGAGCTAGTCCATTGGCACCTCGGCGCCAAACGAGTGGCGCGCGCCGTCGAACAGGAACCGGCTGACCTCCATCGGTGCGCCCGCCGAGTCTCTGATGGTGCGCCATAGCTCGACGACCGGCGTCCCCGGGGGGAGCCGCAGGAGCTGCGATTCCTCCGGTGTTGGCATCCGGGCGAGCATTTCCTCCCAGGCCGGTCCGAAGGTGCGGCCGGTGGCTCGCGCGAGCTCGGAGTGCACGCCGCCCGGGATCTTCTCGAACTGCGGAATCCGCGATCCCTCTACCAGGGCGAGTGGGAAGTAGCTGTCTGCTGTCTGGGCTGGTTCGCCGTCAAGTGTCATCAGGTGCCTGCGCACCACCACGGGTGATCCAGTTTCGACCTGGAGGCGCCCAGCAACATCGGCAGGGCAGGGCCCGGTGGCGACGTCGACCAACTCTTGGTCGCGAACGAAGCCCTGCGTGCCAGCCTCAGCCTCCATGGGCGCGGTGCCGTCTGGTCGTGCCGATCTGAGATGGCGGCGCGTGGCGTTCCGTAGGTAGCGCCGAGGGCGCCGGACGAACGCCCCCTGTCCTTGGCGGGTGATGACCAAGCCTTCGTTGCGGAGCTGGTCGATGGCCTTAGCGATGGTTCCGTCGGACACCCCGTAGGCGCCCATGAGCTGCCGGACGGAGGGCAGCTTCGCCCCGTTGGGCAGCTCGTCCCGGCTGATAGCTCGACGTAGGTCGGCGGCGATCTGGACGTAGCCGGGGGTTGGGTCGCTCGGATTTACACGCAAATCGGACCAAACCCCCCTAGCTAGCAACTCGTTGTCTACCAGTCTAAGGCTAGGGCCTTGACTACATCCGTACTTCAGTACGACAGTTGGTGTGGCAGACGGAACCCCCGGCGCGGAGCTTGGCGGCGAGCACCGGGAGTCCCTTGGCCTGACCCCTATGGAGGCCCGACCCGTGCACCATCCTGCCCTAACGTTTCTCCCTGACCCGCGTCTTCGCGTATCTAGGCCCATGGTGTCTGGCCTGGAAGGCAATCCGCTTCAGACCCCGCTGGTGGGTCTGCGATGACCGCCCGCGAGATCGTCCCGTTCGCGTTCGAGGGGCACGAGGTACGGGCGTTCCTCGTCGATGACGAGCCGTGGTGGGTGGCGAAGGACGTCACCGACATCCTCGGCTACCGCATCGCGGGTGACGCAACACGCTGGCTCGATGACGACGAAAAGGGTACGCATCCGGTGCGTACCCCCGGCGGGCTGCAGAACCTCACCGTCGTGAGCGAACCCGGCCTCTACAAGCTGATCCTTCGGAGCCGGGCTAAGAAGGCCCAAGCGTTCACGCGGTGGGTTACCCACGAGGTTCTTCCCGAGATCCGCCGGACCGGTCGCTACGAGATCACCCCGGCCCCAGCACCCGCACTGCCAGACATGACGACCCCCGAGGGCCGCCGCGCGGTCGCCCAGGCCCTCCTCGCCGGGGCCGAGCGGGAGATCGAGCTGACCACGAGGGTCGCCGAGCTGGAGCCGAAGGCCCTCGCCCACGACACCTACTTGTCGGCACCAGAGGGCGGTCGGCTGGTCCGGGAAGTCGCGAAGATCCTCGGCTGGAAGGAGCGCGATCTCCGCGCCTTCCTAGCCGACGAGAAGCTGATCTACCGCCGCCAGAACCTGTGCGGCGCCACCCAGTGGGATTTCTACGCCAAGAACGCCGACCACTTCCGCGCTGTCGAGCGGGTCATCGAGCACACCTGGGGCTCCTGCCCCCACTACACGCTGTACGTCACCCCACGCGGAGTCGACCTGATCCACAAGCGGATCGCCGGCCGGGCGTCAGCCCTTCGCGAGCTCACCGTCAGCAGCGCCCACTGACGTTCTCCATCCGGGTGATTGCCGGGATGGAGAACAGCACATGACCGCTAAGCCCGCCCCAACCCGAGAGGACGGCACCGTGAAGGTGATCATCTCCAATGATCACAGCGAGACCTCCTGCAAGTACGCCACCCGTGAGCGGCTCTGCAACGAGTTCCGTGGCTCCGAGATCGAGGTCGACGGCACCGGCAGCCTGAAGCCGGCGGACCGCGACGGCGCGAACCTGACCCACAATGGCCAGCGGCTCGCCGACCGACTCGCGAAGATCGACGGGGCTGTACTCCTGACCTTCAACCCGAACTCGGTGATCGTCCACCTGGACGAGCCCCACCTGTGGGACTGGGAGAGCGAGCTGCACCCGGCCGTCCTGAAGGCGTTCGGCGAGGCGTTCTCGACCAAGGTCCAGTCGGCCCGCGCCTAGGCAGGCCAGCCGCTCAAAGAAGAAGAGGCCCCGCCCGGAGCTGCAATCTCCGGGCGGGGCAGGTGACCCACCCCAACCCAAGGAGTAGAACCATGTTCCATCCTGCCCTATCGTTCCGTTCGGATCCGCCAGGTCGCGGACTCGCTCGGACCAACCCGTTCGTCGACGACCTCGCCGACCTGATCGACGACGCGGCCGGCGGTGTCCTGTGAACGCATCGAGCAAGGCGGATCTCGCGGGCCAGCTCGCAGAGGAGAGCGCGGCCCGGGCGAAGAAGCTGCCCGCCGACCGGGCCGTCGAGGTCGTCGCGCTGACGTCCATTGCCCTGTCGCTGTCGGTCATCGCCGACTACTACTCTCTGCCGCGGGTCATCAACGGCCACATGGGCGGCGCCCGGTGAGCGACCAGAACCCGCCCAAGGGCATGACCCGCGAGCAGGCCAAGGAGTGGGCCAACTCGCGGAGGAACGCCAACGGGGTCATCGTGCTCGTCGACGCCCGTGGCCAGGGCGGTGCCCGATGAGCGAAGCAGTCAAGGGCACGAGCCTGGCCGACGCGACACGGCGCGCCGTGGAGCAGCTGGCCGACAACCTGCAGAAGCAGTCCAAGTGAGCCGGCCCGAGCAAACCACGTTCCGGGTCGCTCGCCCCGGGGATTTCTGGGCCCGGATCTACGGGCCCCCCGTCGACCCAGAGCCCGGGGACATCGTGGCCATGTCCGCGGGGACCGTCACCTACGAAACGTCCCGCTGGCGCCGCAGGCAGACCCCGGTCAGCATCGGGGAACTCGGGCACAGCCGGCTCATCGCCGTTGCCGAGGACGGCGCGTTCACCTGCACAGGGGTCCGCCCCTCTGTCGGCCCGGGGCAGCGGGAGTATCTGGACTCTCTGCCGGCGGCCTACTTCGTCGACGTCGACCGGTTCCTCGCGGAAGCCGGGGCCCGCGCCTGGCAGCTCCCCGCGTTCACGAAGACCGGGGAGCTCGTCCGGCTACTACGCGCCCATGCCACCCCGGACGGCCTCGCCTGGCTGGCGGAGGTGGTGCAGTGAGCGAGCAGGCGACGTTCCAGGTAGCTGTCCGAGACGTTCAGGTTCACCCGAGGCGTGGCCGGCCGACGCCCGGCGATCTGATCGTCATGTCGGCGGTCGCTCTGCACCGCCCGGGCCGACTCCGCCGGCGTGTCGTTGGAACAGGCCAGATCGGCTATGGGCAGGTCACGGCCGTCGACCGCACGACCATCACCTGCACCGGGGTGCGCTTGCAGGTGCAGCCTGGGATGAGCGAGTTCATCGACACCATCCCTGCCAGATGGTTCCTGGACGCCCCCCGCTTCCTCGCCGAGGCCATGGCCCGCACGTGGACGGTTGAGGATCTCGACGAGGGTGCCCCGCTCAACCTGCTGCTCCACCGGCATGTCCTGCCGGAGCACGCCGCGGAGGTGATTCCCGAGTGACCGCCCCGGTGCACGGCCTGCAGCGCCACGCCTGCGGCCATGTGAACAACAGCCTGATCTGCCCCTGCTCCGCCACCCTGCCCCCGAGGAGTTCCTGATGGCCGCCGTCGAGGTTCTCGCCGCCGCATCCCTGCCCGCGGGGGCGATCCTGGCCGCGTTGGACAACGCCGAGCAACATGCGGCGTCCTACGCAGCCCGCACCCATGACATCCGGCTTGTCCCCGGGGAGCGCCTGACCGACGTGGTGGCCGGGGCGCAGCGGGAGCTGCTCGAGCTGATCCGCGTCCACCTAGGCGCCGACATCACCCTGGTGTCGCAGTGAGGCACCGCCGGTCGACGGCCTGCCGGCGGCGGCTGTTCGAGCAGGTCGACGGGATGTGCGTGTACTGCACCCTGCGCCCCGCCGACCATCTGGATCACATCGTGCCGTGTTCGCGGGGCGGGTCTGGGGCGCTGGTGAACCTGGCGCCGGCGTGTCGGCCGTGCGGACAGTCGAAAGGTGACCTGACGGTGGTGGAGTGGATGGCGGTGCGTGCGGCGGAGACCGCAGCGGGCCGCGACCCGGCCGGAAGTTCCGTCTGACCAGCCATCCGAGTCCGAAGGATCGGCCCCCGCCTCGTTGCGATGCGGGGGCCGATCCTCGTGCGGACGAGCGTTTTGCCGGGGAGGACGTCAGGCGGCGTCGGCGTCGACGTCAAACTCGACATCCATTTGCATGGAGTTCGGGACGGGTCCCCCCTCGGACACGTTCCATTACCCCACGGTAGGCCGAGTTGATCTTCAGCTCGGCCTTCACTGTGTTGGTGGATGGCTGGTAGGTCAGCCGAAGGTCGAGCTGGCGGTACAGGTCGGCCTTCTCGGCAGGTTCGGCTTCGCCGAGTGCGCTGGCCACGTCGCCGAGCTCCTCGACCAGGGCGGCGATCTCCTCGTGGCTCAGCGTCTGTGTCTGTGTTCTCCTGGCCTCGCGGAGGTTCCGTTCGGCGGTGGTCTTCGCTGCCTGGGCCTGGGCGATCCAGCTGGTGACGACCACGGGGTCCGCGCCGGCGTCCAGGGCTGCCCGGTAGTTGACGAGCTTGGCGTTGCTCTCCTCGATCGCCCGGCGGGCCTGGTCGATCGCGAGATCGTGGGATGACATGTTGGCCTGAGCTGCCGCCATGGCCTGCAGGGTGTCCGACAGGCGCGGCGGTGCGAACGCGCGGGCGATCCAGCTGTCCAGCGCGGGCAGGATAACGTCCTCGCGGACGAAGACGTTCACCGGGTGACGGACCGTGTTCGCCAGCGCGTACTCCTGCGGGTAGCGGCAACGGTAGTAGGCGGCGTCACGCACCGTGTGTCCCTGCATCTTGCGGTTACACACGCCGCAGTAGACCGCTCCCCGCAGCGCGTAGGAACGGCGTGTGCGCGGCAGCTTCTCGTCGCCAGGGCCCCGTCCTCTGCCGGCGAGAACCTGCTGGGCCTGGGTGAACGTCTCGGCATCGACGATCTCCGGGTGGACCGCGTTCTCAGACCAGATCCACCTGTCATCCGGGTTCCACCGCAACTTGGTGGTGTGGCCGAGGCCGACGTCCTCGACGTCGAGCAGGACTTCCTGTTTGCGCTGGCGGTTCCAGACCTGGCGGCCGGTATACCTGGGATTGGTGATGATCGCCCGGACCGCACCCTTCGACCAGGCCTTCCCGGTGCGATGGGAGTTGCGGGCCGGATCATAGGCAGAGGGGCTGAGGACGCCTGCGCGGGTCAGCCCTTCAGCGATCGCGAACAGGCCGCTACCAGCGAGGAACTCCGTGAAGATCCGGACGACGACGGGGGCGGTCTGTTCGTCATGGGCAAGGCCATGCAATCGACGGCCGTCAGCCGCCTTGGCCGGGTTGGGATGCGGGCCAAGATCGATCATTCGGTAGCCGTAGGGTGGGCGGCCACCGAGGAACCGGCCTTCGGTTCTGGCCTGGACGGCCATGGCGGATCGCACCCGAACCTTGATTCTTTCCCGTTCGCCTTTGGACATCCCCCCGAACACCGACATGATCAGGTCGTGGGCTTCGGAGGTCGGGTCGATCTGGCCGCCTACCTCCGGTACCCACAGGGTGACGCCGAAGTGCACGAACACCGGGTGCACGAGGCTGTACTGGTTGCCGTAGAACGCCCGGTGCGGTTCACCGATGACGACCGCCTCAAAGCCGCGATCCGGGTCGCGCAGCGCGGCCAGCAGCTCGTTGGCCCGAGGCCGTCGCTTCCACGGCAGCGAACGGGACTGGCCGATGTCGAAATACTCGCCGACGATCTCACCGTGGGCATCGACGAGGGCCTGGGCGCGGGCGAGCTGCCAGGCGCGTGAGGCCTCGGGATCCTGCTGGTCCTCCGTGGACACCCGGCCATAGAAAGCAAACCTGATCACTGCTTCCTTCGAGATGAGACGGCGGCAAGGGCTCCGATAGCGATGCTTCCTCGCGCGGCGCATCCGGTTCGACGCGGGAATCCTCAGCCTGCCGCGAGGTGCGCACCTCCAGCAGAATACGCAACAACACCCTTCCCACCGAAGGGGTGATGTGTGGCGGCTCCGCCGGCACGCCTATGAGAAGAATCTCGTCGCTCTGCGTGTTTCTTCCATGCCGTCCGACATGGCCAAAAGACGAATCCCGGGAGGTACTGTCAAGGGTCGGGCCGAATGAATACGCGACCGTCGGATCAGGGGCCGTTCTTTTGTCGTACTCAGGGTTCGACATGAGAGGAGGCTGAATCCGGCGTTCCTGCGCATGTTCCCGGATTTCTTCCCAGGATCCTTCCAGCGTCCGGGCCCAGTCTCGGATCATCCCCACAGACGTGGCGGCGACCGCGGGCACAGTCAACACCGTTGATTATCAGTGGATCATCTCCACCGGCGTAGGAGGGCGCGCCGTCCCACGCCCGCCGAAACCAACCAGTGGATTGAGCTCGAACTGCGGATCACCCCCACGGGCATGGGGAGGACCAGGACCATGTCCCGCACATCCGCATCCCCTCCGGATCACCCCCACGGGCATGGGGAGGACGCTTCGTGAGCTGGGCTTTTAGGAGGCGTCCGGCTTCTGTTGTGATTTTCGGTCGAGCTCAGATGCCTTCATGGCAGGCATCGCTGGCCTTCCCTGCCAGGTGAGCGGGATACGGGCTCGGCCGGTCATGGTCACGTAGCCTACCGGCGCGACACAGGGATGATCACCAGCGCCCGTCACCCTCAGGTGTCGAACTCACCATCACGGACGCCGGCAGCGAAGGCGGCCCACTCGGCGGCGGTGAAGACGAGGATGGGGCCGGTGCGGTCCTTGGAGTCGCGTAGGGCGCGGCCGTTCTGCGGGAGCTTGGCGACTTCGACGCAGGCGCCGCTACCGTTGGTATAGCTGGACAACTGCCAGGTGAGGCTGTCCCGGTCAAACTCGATCTTGCTGGTCATGGCTGGTCCCTCACCAGGCGCTGGATCATCTCGGTGGAGTCGCGGGGGTTGAGCGCGAGCGCTCGCAGATGGTCGAGCTTGTCCCGGTACAGCCGCACTTCCGCGGGCTTCTCGACATACAGGCTGCCCGTCAGAACCTCCAGGTAGACGACCTCCGGATCGTCTGGATCCGGGAAAGCCAGGTGCGTGAAGGACGTCCCGAGCGCGGCATGCCCTCCAACGTCGAACGGTAGCACCTGGATGGTCACGTTCGGTCGGGTTCCGGCGTCCAGGAGATGCCTGAGCTGGGCGTCCAGGACGTCGGGGCCGCCGACCGGGCGGCGCAGCACAGCCTCGTCGAGCACGACCCACAGGCGGGGCGGCTGCGCGCCGGCGAGGCGTTCCTGGCGGCTGGTCCGCAGTGCCACCCGCCGGCGGACCTCGTCGCCGGGAAGCTCCGGCCACGTGGAACGGATCACCGCGGCGGCGTACTCCGGGGTCTGCAGCAGGCCCTCCACCAGCGACGACTGGTAGACGTTGATCGACGACGCGTCGGCCTCGAGCCCGATGTAGACCTCCATCCACCGGGGGACGACATCACCGAAGCTTCGCCACCAGCCCTGCCGGCGGGTCTCCTTCGCCAACACGAGGATCGCCTCCCGCTGACCGGCATCGTCAACACCGTAGAGAGACAGCAGGTCGCCGACATCGACCGCGCGCACGGCGACCCGACCGTTCTCAATCCGGCTGATCTTGGCGTCGGACGCGCGGATCGCCTGCCCCGCCTCCCCCGCGGTCAGGCCGGCAGCCTCACGCAGCCTGCGCAGCTCGGCCCCCAGTCGGCGGCTGCGCACCGTCGGCCCTGCTGACGACTTCGCCACGCTTCCTCCGCCATCGCGCACCCATGCCCGATCGCAGTCTGCCACCGGCCGAACGGACCCCACCCACTCCATCCACAACGAAAACAAGTCTACAGATGCAGTTGCATTTAAAGGTTCGTGACGGCATCCTCACGTTCCAAGGACGCTCTGACGCCGACGGGCCCACGACACGCTCATGAGCACCCATGGCCAGCACACCGCTGCGCTGCAGCCATCAACCGCCCGCCGCACACTGCCTGCTGGCCCGGCGTCCTCACCACTCCCGCTGCCCTTGCCGGATCTCTCCCACCACGCCGTACGAGCCGGGGCAGCGCCACCTCCACTCCAATGGAGAGACGCCACCATGACCAACGAGGTGATCCGTCCACAGGCGAGCCCGACCTCGCCGCCTCTCATCCTCACCGCGAAGCCACAGTGACCGCCGCGCTTCCAGCACTCGCCGTCCGCATGGCAGTCGACCACTTCCCCGCCGCCATGACCGCCATCCCGGCCGTGCGGGCCGCCGCGGTCCAGACCCTGCATGCCTGGCATTTGGACTCGGACACCGTCGAGTCGGCACAGATCGTCGTGTCGGAGCTCGCCACGAACGCCACGAACGCCACGAACGCCACGAACGCCACGAACGCCACGAACGCCACGAAGATCAGCGAAGGGAACGCCGGAAACGTACTCTGGCTGACCCTCACCGGCCCGACCCTGACCATCGAGGTCTGGGACGACAGCGACACCCCACCCACCCTGGCCGACCCGAGCGACGACGACGAAAACGGCCGCGGCCTCGTCCTGGTCGACGCACTCTGCCTGCGATGGTCCTGGTACCACCCCCGCGGCGGCGGCAAGATCGTCTGGGCCCAGCTCGCCGCACGCACAGAGCCGGCGCACCCCGACACCGGCCACACCGAAACGGCACTGCCGAAACGTTCGCGTTCTTCCAGTCCGACACCGGAACACCCCTCAGCCTTCGAGGACGACCCGGCGCTGCTCCATCGCATCCTGGACGGACTACGTCACCTCAACAGCTGTCCGCCGAAACCGAGCGGCCTCGCCTCCGGCCTGCGCCCTTTACCGGCCCAGCGAGCTGACCAGCGGCAAGGTGACCAGCTGATGGCGGCCCAGTTCCGCGTTCCGAAACACCTGCGCCCCGTGGTGCTGCTGGCCAGGATGCGCAGCCTGGTGCCCGGCGAGGAGATCGAGCGGACTGGCTATGAGGGCGAGATTTGGATCTGGCGCTGATCTTGTGATCGGGCTGGCTCCGTGATGATCGAGAATTGATCGTCGGCTGCGATCATCGGGCTGGTGTGACTTCCTTGACCTTGGGGTCTGGCTGCCGCATCTGGCGAATGTGGCGTTGGACAGCGTGGAGCGTGTCGCGGGCGGGTTGCGGCTTCGGGGGCGTGCCCGGGCGGAGCGGGTGGCCTGTCCGCGTTGCGCGACGGTTTCGGCGCGGGTGCATGGCCGGTATCGGCGGCGCCTTGTTGATACCGCGCTGGGTGGGCTGGGTGTCGTGGTCGAGCTGGTGGTCCGCCGGTTCCGCTGCGCCGAGGCGGGCTGTGTGGTGGTGACGTTCGCGGAGCAGGTTGAGGGGTTGACCAGCCCGTATGCACGGTTCACACCGCCGGCGGCGGGGGCGCTGCGCGAGATCGGCCTGGCGCTCGCGGGACGGGCCGGGGCACGGCTGGCCGCCGCGCTGGGTCTGGAGGTCGGCCGGGACACGTTGCTGCGTCGGGTGCGGGCGCTGCCTGATCCCGAGGTGACGACGATCGTCGTGCTCGGGGTGGACGACTTCGCGTTGCGACGCGGTCGCACCTACGGCACGGTTCTCATCGACGTCGCCACCGGCCGGCCGGTGGACCTGCTCGCGGACCGGGAAGCCGAGACGTTCGCCGCCTGGCTGAAGGCCCATCCCGGGACCGGGACCGTCTGCCGGGACCGGGGCGGCGCCTATGCCGACGGTGCGCGCACCGGCGCCCCCGAGGCCGTGCAGATCGCGGACCGGTGGCATCTGTGGCACAACCTCGCCGGCTACGTCGAGAAGACCGTCACCCGCCACCGGGCTGACCTGCGCGAACCCGCCGCCGAACCGGCACCGTCGCCGGAGCCCGAGCAGGCCGACGCCGAGGCGAGGGCCGCGGCGGTGCGCGCGGAGCAGTTCGAGCAGAAGGACTTCGTCCGCCACGCCCGCGAGCGGTATGCCGCGGTGCAGGAGCTCAAGGCCCAGGGCCTGGGCATCAAGACGATCAAAAGGGAACTCGGGCTGGCGAAGGAGACCGTCCGCAAGTACTACCGGGCCGAAACGGTCGAGGACGTCCTGGCCAGGGCCCGCGAGGGCCGGGTCAGCGTTCTCGACGTGCACAAGCCCTACCTGCACGAACGGTTCAATGCCGGCGTCACGACCTTCAGCGAGCTGTTCCGGGAGATCTCCGAGCGCGGCTACACCGGCAGCTATGCGACCCTGCGCGACTACCTACGTCCGCTGCGCGCAGCCGGCCGCGCCCCGGCGCCGGCGCCGGCGGCACCGAAGGTCCGCACGGTGACCCGCTGGATCCTGACCCACCCCGACCGGCTCGACGCCGACGACACCGCCACGCTCAAGACGATCCTTGAGCGCAGCCCGTCGCTCGCCGCGACCGCGGCCCACGTCGCCGCCTTCGCCCAGATGCTCGTCGAACGCCACGGCGACCGCCTCGACGCCTGGATCAGCGCCGTCGAGGCCGACGACCAGCCCGATCTGCACCGCTTCACCCACGGCCTACGCCGCGACCACGCCGCTGTCCTCGCCGGCCTCACCGAACCCCACAGCTCCGGCGTCGTCGAAGGCAACGTCAACCGCATCAAAATGATCAAAAGGCAGATGTATGGCCGCGCCAGCTTCGACCTCCTCCGCAAACGCGTCCTCCTAGCCAGATGATCATCGAAGGGGTCAGTCCGATCACAAGATCAGCGCCAGATCCCGAGATTTGGCCCCACTTTCCAATGAGTTTTGGCCCCACTTGGCGATCTTCGAGGGTTGGTCGGGGAACGAGTTTTGGCCCCACCTTCTGATCACGTTGTGTGTTCACCGGCGACCGCCTGTCCTTTGCCGTTCCAGTCGGGCCAGCGTCGTCGAATCCGGCCCGGTGGTCCTTTGGAGCTCGGCCCGGACGCCGCGTTCAGTCGAGGCGGCTCTCGGCCAGGTCGAGCCAGCGGTCGATCTCGTCGGGGGCGAAGTGCCGGATGGCCCAGTCCGCCATGCGCAGGCTCAGGTGTGCCCACGCCGGGCGGACGACGCTGTCGGGCAGCGCGTCGAGGATCTCGTCGATGCGTTCGAGGACGCCGGGCTCGGTGGACTTTGGGCGGACGCCGAAGCGCAGCGTGACCAGGTCCAGGCGGCGATCGCCTCGCCCGGCGCCGTCCCAGTCAACGACTCCGGTCACCCGGCCGGCGAGGGCGAGGACGTTGCCGGGATGGAAGTCGACATGCACGGCGTCCTGACCCGGCAGACCGTCGGGATAGGCATCCGCGACGGCGATTACCCACCGCTCCAGGGCGGCGGCCCGCGGACTATGGCGCCGCAGCGGCTCGTGCAGGCAGTAGCCCGGACCGTCGTGTCGCAGGTGAAGCCGGACCGGCGGCACGTCCGGCCGTCCCGAAAGGGCGCCGGCCTGCAGGTCGTTGAGGTCCAGTAGCCGGTCCAGCAGCCGATGGGTCAAATAGTCGATCTTCTGGCCGGGCAGGCGTTCCTGGACGAGCGCGACCGCCGCGCCGACCTGAACCGCCATCTCGACGGCGGGGGCCGGGTATCCGGCGGTTCGTAGCGTCTCCACGACGGCGAGGGGACCGGCACGCAGGCCGGCCAGGGTGGTGTCCGGCCGCCAGGTGAGCACCGACCGGCGACCGTCGGGTCTGCGCACGTAGGCGGCACCGACCTGGCCTCCTGGACACGGACCCTCCATGAGGAGACGAACGCCGGTGCTGGCGGCGATCGCTTCGGCGACACGTTCGGCGTCGAGCCGTTCGGCGCGCGGCCAGTTCGGGGCAGGCGATGTCACGGCCCTGATTCTGCTCGGCCAGACCGGACACCAGATCACCCAATCAACCCGGAAGGGGGCGCCTCCCCTCGCGCGAACTCCTCGGGTCGGATTCGGTGACAACGGGCTGGCTTCGATGGCAAGCAACAACGTCGTCGGCCTGCGGTGTATCCAGTCGGTCGTGCCGGTCAGAAGAAGGACTGGTCGGGTTTGTCGTCGGGTTCCCAGGCGCCGATGTCGCGGGTGGGGACCTGGACCTGGGTGGCGGTCTCGCCGAGCCAGCCGGGCGGGGCGGTGGTGACGAGGAACGTGTCGCCGTTGTTGTCCTGCTTGACCAGCAGGTAGGGGGTCGTGGCCGGCCGGGTCGGCAGTGCGCCGACGAGCGGGAGGTGGCGCATGTCGCCGTGCCAGCCGACGTCGGTGGCGGCGTCGCCGAGGGCGAGGACGGCGGCCAGGGCCCAGCTGGTCTGTCCGGCGGTGGCGTCGGTGAGCCAGCGGCGCAGCGGGACCAGGCCGTCGAAGAGGTCGATGGGCTTGGTGAGGCGATAGACGAACACGGTGGGCCTCAGGTGGTGGTCTGTGCGCCGGCGCGGGTGCGGGCGAGCCGGTAGGAGTCGGTGCCGGTCTCGATGATGTTCCCGCCGAACGTGAGCCGGTCGACGATCGCGGCGCAGAGCCGCGGGTCGGTGAAGGTCTTCGCCCAGCCGGAGAACGACTCGTTGGAGGCGATCGCGACGCTGTTTTTCTCCTCGCGTTCGGTGAGGACCTGGAAGAGCAACTCGGCGCCGTGTTTGTCGAGTTCCATGTAGCCGAGTTCGTCGATGCAGAGCAGGTCGACGCGGCCGTAACGGGCGATCGTGCGGCCGAGCTGTTTGCTGTCGGCGGCCTCGACGAGCTCGTTGACGAGCTTCGCGGCGAGGGTGTAGCGGACGCGGAATCCGCCGAGGGCGGCCTCGGTGCCCAGGCCGATGAGCAGGTGGGACTTGCCGGTGCCGGAGTCGCCGATGAGGCAGAGCGGCAGGCCCTTGCGGATCCAGTCGCATTTCGCCAGCGTGTGGATGACGGCGGGCTCGAGGGCGGGGTTCGCGTCGAAGTCGAAGTCCTTGAGCAGTTTCTGGCGGGGGAAGCCGGCGGCTTTGGTGCGCCGTTCGGACCGGCGCCGGTCGCGGTCGTCGCATTCGGCCATGAGTAGTTCGGCGAGGAACCCGCGGTAGGACATGTGCTCGCGTTCGGCGGCCTGCGCGGTGGCGGGGAACTCGGCGCGCACGGTGGGCAGGCGCAGCACCCGGCAGGCGGTGTCGACGGCGGCGTCGGCGGCCTGGTCGGTCAGGCCCCGGGTGCGGTGAACGGCGGTCATAGCGAGCCTCCCTGACGGGTGCGTGGACGGCGAAGCAGCTGGTCGTAGGCGGCGACCGATGGCAGCGGTCGGATGTCCGGCGGCAGCGCGGCCAGCCGGCGGGCGGTCAGCGAGGCCACCCGC
>NZ_JAMQQG010000314.1 GCF_023716925.1 Frankia sp. R82 | reverse complement strand
CCACCGGCTGAAGTGTCACCGGCGGGATCACGCTGGGACGCGGCGCGACGGTCGGCGGCGGCGCGGCGGTGGGACGCGCGCTGGCGCCGTCCGGATGACGGGTCTGACCACACAGCGGGCAGCGACCGTCCGCGAGCACGCCGCGGCACCCGGGCTGCGGGCAGCGCTGGGGATCGGTCACGGGTACTCCTTGTCGCTGGCCAGGCCGCCTGCTCGTGTGACGCCCGCACGATGACCGATGGTAGGTCGTCAGATCACCGATTGCGGCCTGCTGTCGCCTTCTCGTCATCTGACCCGGTTTGCCCCGGCTCGGCATCGCGGCATCTGGGCTGGACTCATTCATGCGGCCCGGTCGGCGCCTCGCCGCAGGTGGCCGGCATCACCACCCTCCGGTGGCGCGCCGGGTACCCGCGGACGGGCATCGGCGGCCGGCCGCACCGGCGCATCCACGGGCGAAGTCCGGGGCTAGCGATAGTCGTTGATGCGCAGCTGGAGGCCGACCAGGGTGAGGATCACGGCCAGACCGAGGGCGATCGACACGGCGGCGGGCGCGAGGCCGAGGGCGTCGGCGGCGGCGCTGAGGTCGTCGGCGAGATGGGCGCGGCTGGTGCCGACGACGGCCACGGATCGATCGTCGAAGGCGCGGAAGGCAACGGTGGCGTCGCGTTGGGCGAGCAGAGCGGCCGGCCACAGACCGTCAGGGCGGTCGACGTCCTCCCGGATGCGCGTGGCGACGTCCTGGTAGGCCGACCACGCCGGGGTGAGCGCCGCGCGGGCGGCCTGGTCGGGGCCGGCGGGGGCTCCGATCGTGGCAAGCAGACCGCCGCTGTCGCTGGTGGCGCTGGTGGCGTCCGGATCGTGGTGCAGGCGGGTACTCGCGGCGGCGGAGTCGGCGTCCAGGCGCGGTGCGTCGGGCCGGTCGAGCAGCGCGCGGATGTCGTCGGTCCGGCCGCGCAGCGCCAGCACCCGGGCCTGCGACGCCGCGGTCAGTGGACGGTATCCGTGCTCGCGTGCGTCGGCGAGGTGATCGCGCTGGGCGCCGAACGCGACGAGCGCCCAGCCGACGGCCACCGCCGACAGCAGCGCCGCGGCGGCGAGCGCGGGACTGAGGATGCGGTTGGTGCGCCCCACCAGCCACACCTGGGTGGCGACCAGCGCCCCGAACGCCATGGTGCCGATCACCACGATGCCCAGCAGCGGGCCGGTGCCGTCGGCTCGGCGCAGCTCACGCTCGACCCCGGCCTGCTCGGCGGCGACGATCCGGTCGGTTGCCGGCACCAGCGTGCCCCACATCAGTTCCGAGCGTTCCGCCTGGGCCCGTTCCACCTCGGCGCCGTAGCGGGGCAGCTGGGTCACGATGACGGTGAGGGCCGGCGTCTGATCAGCGGCCGCGCGGGCCAGGGCGACGAGCTGCCCGCCGGCGTCCGTCATCGCCCGCCGGTAGGCCTCCTGCGCCCGGGCGACCTCGTCTCCGCCGTTGCCGCCGAGTCGGGCGCGGGTCGCGGCGGCGTCGGCGGCGGCCAGGTCCGAGCGCAGACGCAGGGCCGTGGTGAGAGTGGCGGCATGGCCGCCGTCCGGCCGGCCCGACAGCGCGTCCAGCGCACCCTGGCGCGCTCGGGTCGCGACGAACGCCGTGATCCACAGCGCCACCAGCAGCCCCGTCAGCACCATCGAGATCAGCCGTAGCCGACCGGGCGGCGAGGCCCACCACCGCGCCATCGCGCGCGGCCCGGACCTGACGTCCGCCGTGCTGCCCGTGCCGGGCCGGGCACCGGTGGCGGGCTGCGACGACGTGCCCACCCCGGTCATATCCGACGATGCTAGGGGACATCGGGCGCACTCCGGCCGATCTGTCCGCTCGACGTCATCCACCCGGGCCACCCCGTACGGACGCCGCCCGGCGAACCACGGGCGGCCGGTCCGGCGCCGTTGGCCGTCGCCAGGTCGGCGGGCGTCCCGATGACGTCGGCGGCGGGGGTGGGCCGTCCCAGCAGGAAGCCCTGGCCGTAGCCGATGCCGGCGGCCTCGACGGTGGCGAGTTCCCCGGGGGTCTCGATGCCCTCGGCGACCACTCGCCCGTCGATCTCGCGGGCGACCTCGACCAGGCCCGCGGCGATCGCCCGGCGGGCGGCGTCGGTGTCGATGCCGCGGGTGATCACCCCGTCCAGCTTGATGATCTCCGGGCGCAGGCGCAGCAGCTGGGTGAGGCCGGCGTAGCCGGTGCCGATGTCGTCGATCGCGATGCGGATCCGGCGGGTGCGCAGCTCCTGCACCGCGAGCAGCAGCTGCTGGTCGTCGCTGATGTGCTCGTGCTCGGTGATCTCCATGACGAGGCGACCGGCGGCGTTGCGCGGGACGAGATCCAGCAGTCCGGCGACCAGGGTGGACGGCGACACGTTGACGGTGAGGGTCAGGTGCCTGGGCAGCATCGGCAGAACGCTGACGGCACCGTGGACGGAGATGCGTTCGAGCTCGGCGGCCAGGCCCACGGTCGCCGCGTTCGCATACCAGTGCTGCGGCGCGGTGCTGAGGTCGGGAAAGCGTGACAGGGCCTCAAGCCCGACGATCCGGCGGTCGCGCAGCCGCAGGATCGGCTGGAACACCATCTGCGGTCCGCCGCCGTCGATCAGGTCGCTGACCTCCTGCCACACCCGTCGGCGTCGGGTCCACATCTCCTGCAGGTCCAGGACGGAGTCGGTGAGGAAGGCAGCCATCAGCCGCAGGAACCGTGCGTCGCGCGCCGCGCCGGCCGCCGGCCGCGGCCGGGCGCCCAGACAGGCCAGCACGCCGTAGATCCGACCGTTGCTGTCGAACACCGGCGCGGACGTGGTCGAGCGAACGCCGCCGCACGGTGTGTCGTCGCACGTGATGTCCGCCAGGAACGGGGTGACCCCGGGGGCACCGGCGCCGTGGGCGGGGCCACCGAGCAGACGTCCGAGCAGGTCGCCGTCGCGGGCCAGCAGCTCACCGGGGGTCAGGCCCAGCGCGCCGGGATCGCCGCGCAGCACCTGCACCACCAGCTGCTCCCGCTCGGCGCGGGCGAGCACGGCGAGGTCCATGTCGAGCTGGCGGCGCAGGATGTCGAGCAGGTCGGCGACGATGGTCTCGGCCTGGGGCAGATCCACCCGTGCGATCGCCGCCACCGTCACGTCCGCCATGGCGCTCACCTCCGGTGTCCACGAGCAGACATGCCCCGCGGGGCCGAGCCCATGCGCGGTCGGGCGCGGGCACCCGGCCGTACCGCGGGGCCGCCTGGCCGGGTCGCCCACCTGGGCCGGACCAATCGCGTTTGCTGATTGGTGCCATCGCGGATCGGCGTTGGACATCGCCGGGAAAACCCACCATTCTGATGAACATGTTCGGTAGGTCAGACATCATCGGGGGTGGGGAGCTCAGTGCTCCGCCGCGCGGTGTTGCCCTGCCCGCCTCTTCGTCCCGGCGGATTCTGACCCGTCGGCGCGTCGTCGATTTCGGCTTCCTCGCCTCGTCGGCCTGTCCGATTCGCTGACTTAGCCATGTTCGCACCCCTGGCCCGCCGCCTGGCCGGCCAGGCGGCGTTCGAACCGGCCGACCCTCGTGCCCTGCCGGCGTCCCTGCTCATCGCGGTACGACGGCCTGATGATCACGCGTGGATCCAGTACTGATACCGCCGCGGCGGCGGCCGGGAGACCTCCTGTCGCGCCGCTTTCGAGGGCTCGCCCCACAGCGTCACCCTGAGCGGTCCGGCCGGCCGGACCGATCGGAGCGGGGTGGTCGGAACCTGCTTTCTTCCGCCGCTTTCCCGTGACCACACAGGACGATGCCGGGCGACCACCGACGAGATCAGGCATTTATTAGTCCGTTATGTGAATATCTTCCATTTCCGTACTCGATGATCGTCAATGCGCCGGACGAAGGACACCGAGATGACCTCCACTCCGCTCATCCCCAGCACCACCGCGACCACATTGACGGCCACCACGCCGACGGCCACCACGCCGACGGCCACCACGCCGACCGCCGCGGCGGCGACGGCGACGCGGTCGACGAGCGCCCCGGCGGGGTCCGGGGCCACCGGGTCAGACCACGCGGACACGGCGCTCGCGACGGTGCGGGCCTGGGACAATCCGCCGCAGGTGGCCGCGCGCGGAACGGTGATCGTCGTGGCGGGCCGGGGGGAGCACCCCGGGGTCTACGAGCGCTTCGGTACCCGGATCGCGGCCGACGGCTACCGGGTACGGGCCGTCGGCGACCCCACGCGGGACGACAACGCGGCCATCACGGTGGCCGCGGACGTCAGCTCCCTGCTCGCCGACCCCGATCTGCCCGCGCCGCGGGTGCTTGCCGGCTCCGACGCCGGGGCGGCCTTCGTCGCCGCCCTCGCCGCGACCGGTCAGGTGCAGGTGGACGCGCTGCTGCTCGTCGGCCTGCCCACGGCCACCGACGAGCACGGCCAGCAGGACGAGCCCGCCGGCGCGGGGGAGCAGGACTGGACGGCCGAGCTTGCGGCGCGCACGGCCTGTCCGACCCACCAGGCCCGCCTGGACGCCGACCCCGGCGTGCGCCGCGGAGCACTGGAACGCCCGGTGCCGGCGGCCTGGCTCACCGACGGTGACCTGGCCGCGGTGAGCGCGCCGATCCTCGGCCTGCACGGCACGGCAGACCTGGTCAGCCCGCTGAGGCAGGCCCGCGCCCGGTACGCGAGCGCCCCGCGGGCCGAGCTGGTGACCATCGACGGCGGCCGCCACGACGCGCTCAACGACGCCACCCACCGCAGCGCCGCCGCCGCGATCGTGCTGTTCCTCGAGCGTCTGCGCCTCGGCGCGGACCTGCCCACGATCGCCCGCTGGGTCTGACCCCGCCCCGCGTCCCGCTGCGCCCGCCCGCCTCGCCCGTCCGGAGGATCCATGCCCGTCGAGTTCATCAGCGCCGTCAACGTCAACCCGTCCAACGAGCTCAACCGGCTGGGCCTGGCCGCCATCGACCGGCCGTTCTTCCAGCGGTACGCCCGCACGCTCGACGACTACGGCTTCGACTACACCCTGGTGCCCTACGGCTCGCCGGGGCACGACCCGTTCACCCTCGCCGCCGCCCTCACCCAGTACACCGAGCGGGTGCGTCCGATCGTGGCGCTGCGGCCGAACACGATGTACCCGACGGTGGCCGCCAAGCAGCTCGCCACCCTCGACCAGCTCTCCGGCGGACGGGCCGTGGTGCACTTCATCGCCGGCGGCGACGACCACGAGCAGGCCCGCGAGGGCGACCGGCTGCCCAAGGAGCAGCGTTACGCCCGCCAGGCCGAGTACATCGAGATCCTGCGCCGGGTGTGGACGTCGACCACTGCGTTCGACCACGCCGGCACCTACTACTCCTTCGAGGACTTCGTCTCGCTGGTGCGGCCGGTCAACGGCACCATCCCGGTGTCGGTGGGCGGGTCGTCCGCGGACGCCTACCGGGTCGGGGGCGCGCTCGGGGACATCTTCGGCCTGTGGGGCGAGCCGCTGCGCGAGACCCAGGAGCAGATCGACGCCGTGTACGAGCAGGCCCGCCTGGCCGGGCGCAGTGACCGCCCGCGGATCTGGGTGACCTTCCGGCCGATCATCGCCGAGACCGAGGAGCTCGCCTGGGAGAAGGCGCACCGCACCCTGGGCGTGCTGGCGGAGTCGGCGGGTCTGGCCGCCCAGTTCCTGCGGCGCAGGGGCGTCCCGCCGGCCAACGTCGGCTCCCAGCGGCTGCTGGCCGCGGCCGAACGCGGCGAGGTCCACGACCGGGCCCTGTGGACCGCGCCGGCGAAGGCGACCAACGCCGGTGGCGCCTCGACCGCGCTGGTCGGCACCCCGGAGACGGTGGCCGCCGCCATCCTCGACTACGTCGACCTCGGCGCCGAGCTCATCTCCATCCGCGGCTACGACAACTACAACGACCTGGTCGACTACGGCCGCTACGTGCTGCCGCTGATCCGCCAGGAGCTGGCCCACCGGGAGGCCACCGGCCAGCGCGGCGAGGTCGTCTCCCCGGACGCGGGCCTGGACCGGCGTGAGCTCGCCGCCGTCGGTGCCACCGGGACCTCCGCATGACCGCCCCGACCGACCTCGTCTCGGCCGTCCCGGCGGCCCAGGTGCCGGACGACACGGCCCCGGCCCTCCCCGTGGCCGACCTGTCGGACGAGGCGCTGGCGCGCGTCACCGCCGCGCTGGCGAGCACCGCCGAGGAGTACGACCGCACCGGCGAGTTCCCCTGGGCGGGCGTACACGCCGTGCACGACGCCGGCCTGCTGCGCCTGGGGATCGCCCCGCGCTATGGCGGGCAGGGTCTGTCGCCCACCGACAGCATCCGGGTCTTCGAGGCGCTGGGCAAGGGCGACCCGTCGGTGGCGCTGATCTCGTCGATGACGGTGTTCCAGCACGTCCTGCAGGGCCGGGCGCCGTTCTGGCCCGAACAGCTCTACCGCAGGGTCGTCGCCGACTCGCTCGAGCGCCCGGTGCTGCTCAACGCGATCCGGGCCGAACCGGAGCTCGGCGCCCCGGTCCGCGGCGGCCTGCCGGCGACGAAGATCCGGCGCACCGCGGACGGCTGGGTGATCCGCGGCCACAAGGGTTTCGCGACCAGCTCCGAGGGGCTGAGCTACCACCTGGTGTGGGTCGCCACCGAGGAGGACGACCCGCTGCTCGGCCACGCCATCGTGCCCGCCGACGCACCCGGCATCGAGATCGTGCGCACCTGGGACCACTTCGGGCTGCGGGCCAGCAGCACCCATGACGTGCTCTACCACGACGTCGTGGTGCCCGAGGAGTACTTCCGCGGTGAGCGTCTGTCGGCGCAGACCCCGCCGGACGCCGCCTTCGCCGCGGTCGGACTCGGCGCGACCGCTCTATACGTCGGGGTGGCCCGGGCCGCGCAGGAGTTCTTCCTGCGCTTCGCCCACGAGCGGGTCCCCACGGCGCTGGGCCGCCCGATCGTCACCACCGAGCGGATCCAGACGATCGCCGGCGAGATCGAGGCGCAGCTCATCGCCGCCGAGGAGATCGCCTTCGGAATCGCCCGCCGGCTCGAGGACGGCGATCCGAGCGCCCCCGCGCGGGTGATCGTCGCCAAGCCGCTGATCGCCCGCGCGGCGATCCTCGCCGTGCAGACCGCGGTCGCGGCGCTGGGCAACCCGGGGCTGACCCGGCACAACCCGCTCGAGCGCCACCTGCGCGACGTCCACTGTGTGCGGGTGCACCCGCCGCAGGAGGACTCCGCCCTGCTCGCCGCCGGCCGGCGCACCCTCGCCGCCGCCGCCCCCCAGACCCCCGCCGCCCCCTGACCCCGTGGCTGTCCTGAGCGGCTGAATCCCCTGCGGACCGACCGTTGCCGGTCGGTCCGTCCCCGGGCGGGCCTGCCCCCGAAGCGTCCGTCCGGTGCGTCACTGTTCGTCCCGCTGTTGTCCGACCTCGCGCAAGGAGCACCATCAGATGAGCACGTCGTACCGTCACCGAACGAGACGGCGGCTGGCCGCAGTCGCCGTTTCCGTCCTCGCAGCCGTGAGCCTCGCGGCCTGCGGGAGCGGCGGTGGCTCCGGGTCGGACGCCGCCGGCAGCGGCGGTTCGCAGGGGGACAAGCCCGTGCCCGGCGGGCGGCTCAAGATCGCCTTCTGGAACGACCTGCAGGGCTGCATCGACCCGAACCAGGTGTACTGGATCGAGTCGCGCAGCCTCGACCGCAACATCGCCGACTCGCTGACCGACCAGGACCCGAAGACCGGCAAGATCGTCCCGTGGCTCGCCACGAGCTGGACAGTCAACCCGCAGGCGACCGAGTTCACCTTCAAACTCCGCACGGACGCAACGTTCAGTGACGGCACCAAGGTGGACGCGGCGGCCGTGAAGACCGCCCTCGATGGCACGCGTGACCTCGGCCCTCGCTCCATCCTGGGCGTCACCTATCTGGCCGGGTACACGTCGACCACCGTCGTCGACCCGTCCACCGTCAAGGTCGACTTCACCAAGCCCAACGCCGGCTTCCTGCAGGCCACCTCCACGACGACGCTGGCGATCCTGTCGCCTGCCACCTACAAGGAGACGCCGGAGGCCCGCTGCGCCGGCAAGGTCGTCGGCTCGGGTGAGTTCACCCTCGACAGCTACACCGCGGCCAAGTCGGCGAAGCTCACCCGCCGGGCCGGCTACGCCTGGCCGAGCTCGCTGGTCGCGAACAAGGGCGAGGCCTACCTCGAGGGCATCGACGTCAGCTACATCGCCGAGGACAGCGTCCGGGTCGGCAGCCTGACCAACGGCACCATTGACATCGCCTGGCCCCGCCAGCCGATCTCCGAGGCCGACCAGCAGGTCCTCAAGGCCTCCGGCGCCAGCATCGAGACGCGCGCCCTGCCCGGCATCGCCGGTCTGCTCCTGCCGAACGTCACCGGCGGCCGGCCGCTTGCCGACCTCTCCGTGCGCAAGGCCGTCCAGAAGGCCCTGGACCTGCCCAGCTACGCGAAAACGCTGTTCTGGGACGACTATCCCGCGGCCAAGAGCCCGCTGACATCGAGCACCCCGTACTTCACCGACGAGTCCGCCAAACTCGCCCACGACCCGACCGGCGCGGCGAAGCTGCTCGACGGCGCCGGCTGGGCGCTCGGCTCGGACGGCTACCGGCACAAGGCCGACAAGAAGCTGACCCTGACCTACCTCACCCCGTCACCGAGCCCCGGTGACCAGCTCGTCCAGGACCAGCTCAAGAAGGTCGGCATCGACCTGCAGATCAAGGTCGTCACCCAGGCGCAGTACACCCCGCTGGCCACCGCCGGCGAGTACGACCTGGTCAGTTCCTACCTGACCCGGGCCGACCCGAGCGTGCTCGGCTCCGCCATCGACCAGGCCGCCACCAAGCAGTACTCGGCGAAGTACAGCCAGGACGCGGCGACCGCCGCCAGGGTCAGCGCCCTGTTCGCCACCGGCCAGTCCACCGTCGACCCGGAAAAGCGCGGCGCCGCCTACCAGGAGCTGCAGGACTACCTGATCGACAACGCGGTCACGTACCCGCTCTACGACCGACTGCAGACCGCCGGCGTCTCCAAGAAGGTGAACGGCTTCGCGTTCACCTCGGAGGCCTTCCTGCGGGCCAACGACATCTGGCTCGACAGGTAGGCATCAGCGCTGGTCCCGGGCCGGCCGGCCCGCACCACCAGGACCGGCCGGCCCGCACCACCCGCACCACCCGCACCACCCGCACCACCCGCACCACCCGCACCACCCGCACCACCCGCACCACCCGCACCACCCGACCCGCACCTGAACCTGCGCTGGTCGCACCCGTACCCGCACCCGACCGGAACCGAACAGGACCGGGAATCTGATGCCTCGCTATCTCGCCGGCCGGCTCGCCCAGGCGCTGGCCGTCCTCTGGGCCGCCTACACGGTCGTCTTCGTCATCCTGCACGTGTTGCCGAGCGACCCGATCACGCTGCAGCTGTCCGCCGGCGGCGCCGACATCAGCCAGCTCACCCCGACCCAGCTGCACATCCTCAAGGACCGCTACGGTCTGGACGACCCGATCCTCACGCAGTACTTCCACGGCCTGTGGAACGCCCTGCACCTGGACTTCGGGATGTCACTGACCCAGAACGTCACGGTCGGGTCGCTCATCACCGACAAGGTCGGATCCACCCTGGAACTGACCCTCGTCGCCCTCCCACTGATGGTCATCGGCGGCATCGGCCTGGCCTACCTGGCGAGCTACGTCCAGTGGCGTCCGGCGCGCACCCTGCTGGCCCGGCTGCCCGCGGTCGGGGTGTCGCTGCCGCAGTTCTTCGTCGGACTGCTGCTCATCCAGGCCTTCTCCTTCTCGCTGCACTGGTTCCCGGCCACCGGCGAGGACGGCTGGCGCAGCCTGGTGCTGCCCGCGGTGACGATGAGCCTGCTCGGCGCGGCGATGCTCGCCCAGCTGCTGATCCGCAGCTTCGCCGACACCTGGCGCGAGCCTCACATCGCCACCGCCCGCGCCAAAGGTCTGTCCCGCGGCACGGTGCAGCTGCGCCACGTGCTGCGCAACGCGTCCCTGCCGGCGCTGACCCTGCTGGGCATCCTGCTCGGCTACACGGTGACCAACGCGGTGGTCGTCGAGTCGGTCTTCTCTCGGGACGGCCTGGGCCAGCTCGCCCAGCGGGCGGTCCTGGGCCAGGACGTGCCGCTCGTGCAGGCCATCGTGCTGATCGCCGCCGCCGGCTTCGTCGTGGTCAACCTGCTCGTCGATCTGCTGTACACGCTGCTCGACCCGCGCGTGGCCGCCGCCGCGCGGGCGGGCTAGGGGAGGCCCGCCATGTCCGACAACGCGACCACGACGCACGTCACGCCGACCACCGCGGGCACCTTGGCCGCCCCGGCCCGCCCGCACGACGGCGCGGCCCTGACCGCCCCGCCGCTGGTCGCCGCCTCACCGCCCGGCCAGGGGCGGGGCGGGGTACTGGCGACGCCCGTCCAGCGGGCCGAGTCGACAGGCGCGGACGCCCGCGCCGCCGCTGCCGGTCCGCCCGGGGCGGCCGCCGAGATCGAGGCCGCCGAGATCTCCGAGGCCGACACGCACGCCCTGGGGGAGGTCCCGGGATGGTGGGGGCGCCTCGCCGCCACCTGGCGCCCGCTGCTGCGCCGGCCCGGCTTCGTGCTGGCGGTCCTGTTCGTCCTGTTCGTGATCGTGTCGGGTCTGGCGCCGTCGCTGTTCACCTCGTACAGCCCCTCGGACACCTCGCCGGCGGACAAACTGAAGGGGCCGAGTTTCACCCACCTGTTCGGCACCGACGAACTGGGCCGTGACCTGTTCAGCCGGATGCTGCACGGCTCCACCCTGACGATCAAGGTGACCGGCGGGTCGGTGCTCATCGCCATCGTCGCGGGCCTCGCCCTGGGCATCGTGTCCGGCTTCTTCGGCGGCTGGATCGACGTGCTGCTGATGCGCGTCGTCGACGTGCTGCTCGCCATCCCGATCCTGATGATGGCCCTGACCATCATCACCGCCCTCGGGTTCGGCCTGGTGCCGATGGCGATCGCGGTAGCCGTCGGCATCACCCCCGGTTTCGCCCGCACCACCCGGGCCGAGGTGCTGCGGGTCCGCTCGCAGCCCTACGTCGAGGCGGCCCGTACCGGCGGCGCGTCCTGGGGACGGGTGCTGTGGCGCCACATCCTGCCGAACTCGTGGGGTCCGGTCGGCGTGCTCGCCGTGCTCGACTTCGGCACCGCCGTGCTGCTGGTCTCCACCCTGAGCTTCCTCGGTTTCGGCGCCCCACCGCCGGCCGCCGAGTGGGGCAGCCTCATCTCGCACGGGCGCAACTTCCTGATCACCAGCCCCTGGCTGTCGCTGCTGCCCGGTCTGTTCGTCGGCCTGGTCGTGTTCAGCCTCAACCACGTGGCCCGCACCCTTGAGGAGGTGGACCGGTGACCGGCCCGAACGCGACCGGCCCGAACGCGACCGGCCCGAACGCGACCGGCCCGAACGCGACCGGCCCGGACAACGACGTCTCCGCCAGCGCGGTCCGTCCGCCCGGCGAGACGCTGGTGGAACTCGCCGGGCTGTCCGTCGGCTACCGCCAGCACGGCCGGCTCGTGCCCGCCGTCGACGACCTCAGCCTGGTCGTCGCCGCCGGGGAGACCGTCGCCGTCGTCGGCGAGTCCGGTTCGGGCAAGACCACGGCCGCCAACGCCATCCTCGGCCTGCTGCCGTCTAACGGCGTGGTGACCGCCGGGCGGATCACGCTCGCCGGCAACGACGTCACCGGTGCCTCCGACCGGGTGCTGCGCCAGCTGCGCGGCCCGTTCGTCGGCCTGGTGCCGCAGGATCCGATGGTCGGCCTCAACCCGACGATGCGTATCGGGGCCCAGGTCGGCGAGGCCGTGCGCCGGCGCGGCGTGGACCGCCGCCTGGTGCCCGCCGAGGTCCGCGAGGCGCTGGAACGCGCCGGGGTCGACCAGCCGGCGATGCGCGCCCGCCAGTACCCGAACGAGCTCTCCGGCGGACTGCGCCAGCGGGTGCTCATCGCCATCGCGCTCGCCGGACATCCCCGCCTGATCGTCGCCGACGAGCCGACCAGTGCCCTGGACGTCACCGTCCAGCGCCGCATCCTCGACCATCTCGCGAGTCTCGTGCGCGAGTCCGGTACCGCCCTGCTGATCATCACCCATGATCTGGGGGTCGCCGCCGACCGGGCCGACCGGGTCGTGGTGATGCGCCGCGGTCGCATCGTCGAACAGGGCGGCCCGCGCGAGATCCTGCTGCACCCGCGCGAGGACTACACCCGCCACCTCATCTCCGTCGCCCCCGCGCTCTCCCATGCCGGCGGCGTCGTGCCCCGACACACCACCACCGCGACGCCGGTGTCGGCGCCACTGCTGCGCCTGGACGGCGTCGGCAAGGACTTCCGGCTGCCCCGCGGCGGTGAGTCCCGTACCTTCACCGCCCTGGACGACGTGAGCCTCACCGTGCACGCCGGCCAGACCCTGGGTCTGGTCGGCGAGTCCGGTTCGGGCAAGACCACGGCACTGCGCATCGCGATGGGCCTGGAACCCCCCACCCGCGGCCGGGTCTGGCTCGACGGCACCGACATCACCGGCGCCAGCTGGTCGACGCTGCGCCCCCTGCGCCGCCGCTTCCAGCTCGTCCACCAGAACCCGTACTCGTCGCTGGACCCGCATTTCACCGTCGGCCAGAGCATCGCCGAGCCGCTGGTCAGCTTCCGCGTCGGTGACCGGGCCAGCCGCGCCGCCCGGGTCCGCGAGCTGCTCGACCAGGTCGCCCTGCCGGTGTCCTACGCCGATCGCCGCCCGGCGGAACTGTCCGGCGGCCAGCGCCAGCGGGTCGCGATCGCCCGGGCGTTGGCGCTGTCGCCCGAACTCGTCTTCCTCGACGAGCCGGTGTCCGCGCTCGACGTCTCCGTGCAGGACCAGATCCTCACCCTGCTCGCCCGCCTGCAGGACGAGCTCGGCGTCGGCTATCTGTTCGTCTCCCACGACCTCGCCGTCGTCGCCGCGCTCGCCCACCAGGTCGCCGTGCTGCGCAACGGTCGCATCGTGGAAAGCGGCCCGGCGGCCACGGTACTGACCGCCCCCGCCCAGGCGCACACCCGCGAACTGCTCGACGCCGTCCCCGGCCAGCGCTTCGCCGCCGACCTCGCCGGTGCCACCGTCCGACCGCCCGGTGAGACCGCCCCGGGGCCCGACGCGGCGGGGTCGGGTGCCGCCGTCGGCCCGAGCCTGAAAAGCGAGTCCGGCGCCGCCGTCGGACTGAAAGGATGAAGTCATGACCAGCTCTGCACCCGTAGCCGGGGAAACGACCGCGACCCGGCGCTACGTGATCATCGGCGCCGGTGCGGTCGGTGCGACCGTGGCCGCGGAACTGCAGCTGGCCGGCATCGACGTCGTCGTCGTCGCCCGCGGGGCGAACCTCGCCGCGCTGCGCGAAAGCGGACTGCGTTACCTGCGCCCGCCGGCCACCGCCGGCGGTGACCCGGTCGTCCACCAGCTCGACCTGCCCGTCGCCGCCGGCCCGGCCGAGGTCGACCTGCGCAGCGGCGACGTCCTGATCCTGGCCACCAAGGTCCAGGACGCCGAGGCGGTGCTCGCCGAATGGGCCTGGGCCCCCGTCGACGGCGGAGCCGCCGCCGCAGCCGAGGTGCTGCCCGTCGTCCTGCTACAGAACGGCCTGGACAGCGCCCGCGCCGCCCTGCGCCGCTTCGCCACCGTCCTGGACGCCGTGGTGTACAGCCCGTCGTCGCACCTGCGCCCCGGCGAGGTCGTCTCCCCGGCCACCCCGCTCGTCGCCGCCCTCCTGCTCGGCCGCACCCCAGGGACGTCCGGCGCAGGAATCACCGCGGGGGCCACCTCGGGGGCCACGGACGCCGGCGTGGACGCGGTCACGGCCGGCATCGCCGACGACCTGCGGCGGGCCTCGGTGGCCGTGCACCTGGTCGACGACATCGAGCGCTGGAAGGCCGGCAAGCTGCTGGGCAACCTCGCCTACAACCTCGACGCGCTCTACCCGCCCGGCCCGCGCCGCGACGCCGCCGGTGCCGAACTCGTCGCCGAGGCCCGCCGGGTGTTCGCCGCCGCCGGTATCGACGTGGCCAGCGGCCAGCCGGCCGGCCTGGACCTGCGTGACCTCGTGATCGCCGACATCCCCGGCCATGTCCGCGGCGGCAGCTCCACCTGGCAGAGCCTCGCCCGCGGCGGCTCGGTCGAATCCGACTACCTCAACGGCGAGATCGTCCTGCTCGCCCGCCTGCACGGCCTGACCGCCCCGGTCAACGCCGGCGTACAGGCCCGCATCGCCAGCGCCGCCCGCCGCCGCGTCCCGCCCGGCGGCCTCGGCGACGCCGATCTCGAGGCCCTGCTCGCCCTCGCCACTCCCGCCAGCGCGGCCGTTCCCGCCAGCGCGGCCGTTCCCGCCAGCGCGGGTCCGGTGCTGGTCGAGGTGGCGGCGCTGCGTGCGGAGCTGGACTCGGCCACCCCGCCCCTGCTGCTCGACGTGCGCTGGGCCCTCGGTGACCCGCACGGCCACGACCACTACCGCGAGGCCCACCTGCCCGGCGCCGTCTACGTCGACCTCGACACCGAACTCGCCGACCACGCCCGTGCCGCCACCGGCGACGGCACCGCCGGCCGCCACCCACTGCCCGACCTCGACGATCTGCAGCGCGCCGCCCGCCGCTGGGGGCTGCGCGCCGGACGTCCGGTGGTCGTCTACGACGACGCCGGCGGCCTGTCCGCCGCCCGTGCCTGGTGGCTGCTGCGCTGGGCCGGCGTGTCCGACGTGCGCATCCTCGATGGTGCCCTGGGCGCCTGGCGCGACGCCGGCCTGCCGCTGGAGGCGGGGGAGACCGTCCCCGAACCCGGCGACATCGTCCTGACCGCCGGCCACCTGCCCGTCCTCGACGCCGACGCGGCCGCCGCCCTCGCGACCGACGGCGTCCTGCTCGACGCCCGCGCCGCCGAGCGCTACCGCGGCGAGGTCGAACCGATCGACCGCCGCGCCGGCCACATCCCCGGCGCCGTCAGCGCCGCCACCGGCGACAACCTGGACGCCACCGGCCGCTTCCGCCCCGCCGCCGACCTGCGCACCCGCTTCGCGGCCCTCGGCATCTCGGTGGCCGAACAACAGCCCGGGACGCCGGTCGGGGTCTACTGCGGATCGGGCGTCACCGCCGCCCACCAGATCGCCGCACTCGCCGTCGCCGGCGTCGACGCCGCCCTGTACCCCGGATCGTGGTCGGCCTGGTCGTCCGATCCCACCCGACCCGTGGCCACCGGCGCCTGATGAGCTCCGAGGCGGGCACCGAGGTGGACACCGGCCTTCCCGCCAGCGCCAGCCCGGTCGTGTCCGCCAGCCCGGTCGCGTCCGCGGGGCTGGTCGCGTCCGCGGGGCCGGTCGGCGTAACGGG
Source organism: Frankia sp. R82 (assembly GCF_023716925.1). Lineage (GTDB taxonomy): Bacteria > Actinomycetota > Actinomycetes > Frankiales > Frankiaceae > Frankia. The sequence continues at coordinate 11,076 of NZ_JAMQQG010000314.1, read as the reverse complement.
ATCGGCAGGCACCGTGGGGCTGGTCGGCGCAACGGGATCGGCAGGCACCGTGGGGCTGGTCGACTCCGCTGGTTCGACCAGCTCCGCTGGATCGGTCGTTTCCACCGGCCTGGGCGGCCTGGGCGGGCCCGGCGGTGGGCGGCGCAGTGAGGCGGCGCTGGCCGCGGTGGCGGAGGCGTTCGCCGTCGCCCTGCCGGTGGGACGCTGGAGCACCGACCCGGCGATCATCGATGCCCACCGGCTCGACCGCTCCGGCTGGATCCCGCCGGGCCGTCCACTCGGCGTCGCCTTCGCCCGGGAGACCGCGGACGTGCAGTCGGTGCTGCGGGTCGCGTCCGCCCGCGGGGTGCCCGTGACCGTGCGCGGCGCCGGCACGGGCCTGGCCGGCGGGGCCGCCGCCGGAGCCGGCGGGGTGGTGCTCGATCTCGCCGGGATGAACCGCATCCGCGAGCTGTCCGTCGCCGACGGCGTCGCCGTCGTCGAACCCGGCGTGATCACCGCAGACCTGGACGCAGCCGCCCGCCGGGTCGGCCTGAGCTACGTCCCCGACCCGGCGAGCGCGTCGATCTCCACCGTCGGCGGGAACATCGCCACGAACGCCGGCGGCCTGCGCTGCGCCAAGTACGGCGTCACCCGTGAGTCCGTCCTCGGCCTCGAGGTCGTTCTCGCCGACGGCGAAGTGATCTCCACCGGACGGCGCACCGTCAAGGGCGTCGCCGGCTACGACCTGACCGGCCTGCTCGTCGGCTCCGAGGGAACCCTCGGCGTCGTGGTCGGCGCAACCCTGCGGCTGCGTCCGCTGCCGCGGGCCACCGTGACCCTCGCCGGCTACTTCGACACGGTCGGCGCCGCCGTCGACGCCGTCACCGCCCTGGGCGCCGCCGGGATCGTCCCCGCCGTCGCCGAACTGCTCGACGACCGCACCGTGCGCGCCGTCGACGCCGCCACCGGCAGCACCCTCGCCGCCCACGGCGCCGTGTTCCTGCTCGTCCAGACCGACGGCGCCGGCGCCGTCGAGGAGGCCGACGAGGCCGAGGCGATCCTCGCCGCCCGCGCCCGCGTGGTCCACCGCAGCACCGACGACGCCACCGCCGGACCCCTGCTCGCTGCCCGCGTGGCCGCCCTGCCCAGCCTCGAACGCCTCGGCCGCCCGCTGATCGAGGACATCGCCGTCCCCCGCAGCCAGCTCGCGACCGCCGTCGCCCGCGTCGCCGAGATCGCCACCGCCACCGGCGTCGACATCTACACCCTCGCCCACGCCGCCGACGGCAACCTGCACCCCATCATCATCGTCGACCCTGCCGCCCCCGACCTCCCCCCCGCCGCCTGGCACGCCGCGGAACAGATCTTCCAGCTGGCCCTCGACCTCGGTGGCACCATCACCGGTGAACACGGCGTCGGCGTCCTCAAACGCCGCTGGCTCGCCGCCGAACTCGGCCCCCACAGCCACGACCTGCAACGTCGCCTGCGCGCCGCCTTCGATCCCGCCGGCATCCTCAACCCCGGCCGCGCCCTGTAGCCGGGGGGCGGTACGAAGTTCCTTTCTCCTGTTCTTTCTCCTTTCTCCTCTTTCCTGGGCGATGTGGTTGTCCGACATTCTCCTTGTCGCCGTTCGGAAGGCAGGCGCCGGCGCCGGTCGGCCTGCACCCCCAGGATGGACGTCGATTCACGACACAAACCTCAGGGAACTTCGTGCCTGATCTTGATGTGGAGGGTTGTTCGTGGAATCAGGGGCTCGAATGACGAATAACCCTCCACATGGCACAGATTGATCGTCGGCGTCGGCGTCGGCGCCCGTCGAGGTTCGTCGAGGTTCGTCGAGGTTCGTCGAGGATTCTGGGTCTGGGCGCCGCCCTGATCGGGCCGTTGACCGACGTCGATCTGCGGTCGTGGGGAAAATGGATGCGTCCGGACGGGTTGGGAAGAGGAGCAGATCATCGGCGGCGAGGAGAACGGGGTTGGCGGGGGAGCCGGGGACCGTCGGGCTGGGAACCGTGAGGTTGGCGGGGGGAAAGGCGGAGTAGGCGAGGAGAGGGGTGGAGCGGGCGGTGGGGCCGGCCGGGGAGCAGGGGAACGTGGGAGGCAGGCCGGTGGGAGGCAGGCCGGCAGGGCGTGGGGCGGCGGGAAGCAGGCCGGTGGGATGCGAGGCGGCGGGAGGCGGGGCGGTGGGGCGCGGGGCCACGAGGCGCAGGGCGGCGGGGACGGTGGGGTTTTTCGGTCGCTGCGGGTGTACAATTTTCGGCTTTTCGCGATCGGGCAGGTGCTTTCGGTAACAGGTACCTGGGCCATGTTCACCGCCCAGGACTGGCTCGTTCTTTCGCTGACGCATGATGCGGGGAGTGCGCTGGCGCTGGTCACGGCGCTGCAGTTCACGCCGATGCTGGTGCTGACGTTGTACGGGGGACGGCTCGCCGACCGGTATGACAAGCGGGTGCTGCTGGCCGGCGCGAACGTGGTCTCGGGAGTGCTGGCCGCGGGCCTTGCGGTGCTGGTGCTCACCGGTGCGGTGCGGCTGTGGCAGGTGTGTCTGTTCGCGGCGGCGATCGGGGTGGTCAACGCGGTGGAGGCGCCGACGCGGATGGCGTTCATCAGTGAGCTGGTGGGGCCGGCGCTGCTGCCGAACGCGTCGGCGCTGTCGGCGGGCTATTTCAATGTTGCCCGCATCATCGGGCCCGCGGCGGCCGGGCCGCTCATCGCGGTGGCCGGCACCGGACCGGTGATGGCCATCAACGCCGGCAGCTATCTGGCGACCGTGGTCGGGCTGCGGTTGATGCGCCCCGGGGAGATCCGCCGCTCGGCCCGGGATCCGGCGCGGGTGGTGCGGGTCGTCGACGGGCTGCGCTACGTCCGCGGGGAGCGGGATCTGGTGGTGGTGCTCGGGCTGGTCGCGGCCGTCGGCCTGGTCGGGATGAACTTCCAGCTCACGGTCCCGCTGATGGCCCGCACCGTCTTTCATGCGGGGGCGGCGAAGTTCGGGCTGCTCACCACCGGGCTCGCCGTCGGTGCGCTGGTCTCGGCGCTGGTCACCACCACGCGGCGCACCCGGCCGTCCGCGCGGCTGGTGGTGGGTGCGGCGTTCGGGTTCGGGGTGCTCGAGGCGGCTGCGGGGTTCGCCCCGTCCTATGTGGCGGCCATCGGCCTGTTCGCCGTGACCGGCTTTGCGTCGCTGTACTTCATGCAGGCGGCGAACCACCGGGTCCAGCTGGGCAGCGATCCGGCATACCGGGGGCGGGTGATGGCGCTCTACACCCTGATCATGCAGGGGACGACGCCGCTGGGCGCCGCGCTCGTCGGCTGGCTTGCCGCGGTGGCCGACGCCCGGGCCGCGCTGTACGCCGGCGGTGTGATCTCGGCCATCGCGGCGATCGTCGCCTGGACTGCCGATCGGGTCTGGGCCGGCGGTGGTCCTCGGGCCCGGGAGGCTTCCGTGCCGGTGGACGTGCAGGAAGAGGCCGCTCTGGCGGGGAGGGTGGCTGTCGCGGTGACGGTGGATGTGCGGGAGACCGCGGATGTCCGCGCAGCGGGGGACGTCCCGGCAGCAGCGCCGGAGCGGGCGGGGCGAGACGTCCGACTTTGACCGATGGGCAGGCCGAAGCCTCCTATAATTGCGGTCATGGGGATGTCTGCGGACAGCGAGCGGTGGTTGCGGCGGTTCCAGCCCGGTCCGGCGAGCGGGCCACGGCTGCTGCTGTTCCCGCATGCCGGGGGGTCGGCGAGCTTCTTCGTCCCGTTGGCGAAGGCGCTGGCCCCGACGGGGGATGTGCTGGCCGTGCAGTACCCGGGCCGCCAGGACCGTCGGCTGGAGGCGGCCCACACCTCGATCGGACCGTTGGCCGACGAGCTCGCCGAGGTCGTCGGCGGGCTCGAGGACGACCGTCCGCTGGCGTTGTTCGGTCACAGCCTGGGCGCGATCGTCGCCTTCGAGGTGACCCGGCGGCTGGCCGCGGCCGGGCGCCCGGCACCCGCGGTGCTGATCGTCTCCGGTCGGCGTGCACCCTCGACGGTCCGCGACGAGTCCTACCACCGGTTGCCCGAGGCGGCGTTCATCGCGGAGCTCGGCAGCCTCGGTGGCACCGACCCGCGCATTCTCGCCGAGCCCGAGCTGCTCGAACTGATCGTCCCGCCGACCCGGGCCGACTACCAGGCCATCGAGACCTACCAGCCCGGCGCCGATGCGGTGATCGACGTCCCCGTCGTCGCCCTGATCGGCGACACCGACACCCGCGTCACCACCGCCGAGGCCGAACGCTGGCGCGAGCACACCACCGCGTCCTTCGACCTGCGCCACTTCACCGGCGGCCACTTCTACCTGATCGACCAGCAGCCCGCCCTCGTCGACACCCTGACCAGCGTGCTGTCGTCGCTGCCCGCGTCTCAACCAGCTCCCTGACCGACCCCGTCCGGGGCGACCGCTGCCGCGGCCGGGACGCTGTTCCCAGCCGGCGGTGGCGACCTGCTTTGTGTCGACACCCCAACCGCCGACTGGGCGATCATCGTCGAGGGATCGTGTAGTTCGCTGGCGACATATATCCTTTCCGACCCGCCGCATGTCTGGCACCAGGAGGTCACCGCCCCCGGGCACGCAGCAGGCTATGGCGGTGTGATCAACGATGACTACCTGGTCCGCGCTGCGTCGTTCTGCCCCCGAGGCGCGATGTCCGAATCCGTCTGTCGACGGCCGGGAACGCAACGCGAACCCGCTGATCTTCCCATGCGCATGCGGGAATCCCGAAGTCGGTGTGCGAAAGCGGGGATTCTCGGTCGGTGATCGATGTGGAATGACAGCCCGTGGTGATGTGTCAGTGCTCCTGCTGATAGATTCATGCCAGTGAACGAGCAGCTGCCCGGCGGTACCAGGCTGTCACCCGCCGAGATTGACGCCCTCGGTGCCAGGTGGTCTTCGTGCTGGACCCCGGGTCAGGTCGCACGGCGCCTCGCCGGGGTCACAGCACCCTGGTGCGTGGCCGCGGGCTGGGCGCTGGATCTGTTCCTCGGCACGCAGACGCGCGAGCACGGGGACATCGAGATCGCGCTTCCCGCCGCGAACTTTCCCGAGATCCGCGATCGTTTTCCCGGATATGCCTTCGACGCGGTCAGCAGCGGCTGGATCTGGGAGAACGCCACTGCGGACGTGCTGGCCGCCACCCACCAGACCTGGCTGCGCGACCACGGCACCGGCGACTACCTGCTGGACGTGTTCCGAGAACCCCACGACGGCGAGACCTGGATCTGCCGGCACGACCAGACGATCCGCTTTCCCTATGGCGAGATCATCCGCCGCACTCCGGAGGGCATCCCGTATCTGGCGCCCGAACTGGTCCTGCTGTTCAAGGCCAAGCATGTCCGCCCCAAGGACCAGGTGGACTTCGACGCGACCATCCCGCACCTGGCCCCAGCCCAGCGCCGGACCCTGGCCCGGCTCCTCGCCCACGCGTACCCAGGACACCGCTGGCAGGCGAACCTGTAACCCGGGCCACCCGGCGAGTGCAAGGCCGCCCGTCAGCACCACACCGGCCAACGACCAGGCCGAGGCAGGAAATGCCTCGAAGGCCGAAGGACGAGCAGGGGGAATTGCCCTCCTTCGTGGGCGGAGTAGTCCGGTCGGGTGTGGGTGTACGCGGATCTGAGCATGTTGTGAATTGATAGTGTTGCCGGTGGTTTGGTATCCCTATTGTCTGGTCTGTGCCGATCGGGGGGCTGTGGCCGGTCCGTGGGAGCTACCGGTGCCGTCGGTGGTTCTCGCGAGGGCGGATGTCGGCCGGCTCGGCGCGACGGTACCGGCCCGCGCGTCCTGGCCTGGGGAGATCTGGGGCTCAGGGGAACTGGGGACCAGACGATGAGGGAACCGAAGGCGTCATCGGCGCCTGACGTCCACTACCACCATCTGGACGCGCTCCGCGGCGCGTTCATGCTTGTCGGCGTCTTCGTGCACGTCTCGACGCTTGGCCATGACCGCGTCTTCCGGGGCATCGCCTACGCGTCCGGGCTGTTCCGGATGCAGGGCTTCTACCTGATCTCCGGCTTTCTGTCGGCGATGCTGGTCGGCAAGTACGGCGCGGGGCGTACCGTGCGGCGCCGGGTGGCCGCGGTGGGAGCGCCGCTGCTGTCCACCCTGGTGTTGTTCAATCCACCGACGCTGTGGATGACGTACAACTACCACAACAATCCGAACGTCTCGTTCCTGGGTTTCCTCCGTGGGCAGACCATTGCGCACCCGCAGGGCGAACTGCACTGGACGCTGCACCTGTGGTTCCTCATCGTGCTGCTCGTCTACGTGCTGTGCACGCCGGCCGTGGTCATGATTCTCGCCCGGGTCGTGCCGACCTCGGCCTTCCGGCAGGCGACGGCCGGGCGGCTGCGCACGATGACCACGATCGTGGTGGCGATGCTGGCGTTCACCATCGTGCTTCGCGGCGGGCGTCGCGCCGTCGTCGAACCGGTGCTCGGCACCGGAACCGTCGGCGAACTCGCCCGGTTCACCCTGGAGTTCCTGCCGTTCTACTGCCTCGGGGTGCTGCTCTACCTGGACCGCAGCCGGCTGCTGGCGCATTTCCAACGTCCCGCGCCGGTGCTGCTCGCGGTCTCCGGGCTCGCGCTGCTCGCGTCCGAACGGGGGTGGGTCGCGCAGCTTGCGTCCGGCACCGGGCAGGTGCTGACGAACACCGTCTTCTCGATCGCGCTGGTGGCCACCCTGTTCGCGTTCGGTGCCCGGCTCGTCCCCGGGCCACGCCCGGCCGCCCGTTATCTCGCCGACGCCTCCTACACGGTCTACCTCTTCCACTTCTTCTTCATCTACGTCCTCGCCACGCTGTTCGGGTTCGACACGTCGCTGCACTGGCCGACAATGCTGCTGCTGGCGCTGCTGACCATTGGCGTGACGCTCGCCGTCCACCATTTCCTCATACTGAGGTCGGCGTTTCTGCGCAAGATGTTCAACGGCAAGTTCCCGGCGACGTCCGGCCGTCGGCAGGATGCTTCCCGGCCGGTTGCGGGGCCGGCCTCCGCGGCGGTGGTGGGTGGGCCGGTGGCCGGCCACCCGGAGGATTTCCTGGATCCGGAGAGCACCGTTCCGCTGGCCGTCGGTCGTGGCGTGCCGGCGGATGCCGAGTCGACCCAGCAGCTGAGCTGGGTCTACCAGCCGCGAGTTGTTCCGGGGTCGCCGGGCCAACGTGGATACCTGTGAGCCGGACCGTGTTCCGCGGTGCGCGGCCCGCCCCGACGTTGCATGGATGATCCGCCCCCCATGTCGGGCCCCGCGGCATTGATGACCGCGACGTCCACGACTCTGCCGTTGACGGCGCCGATCTGCCGTTGCTGGCCCCGACCTGGGCGTCGAGGCGTGCGGCGTCAGGGGGCGTGCTACCGGTGTGGCGTGGTGATGGCGACGGGCGGCCGGGCCCGGCGTGGGGGGTGAATCGCCGGGACCGGCCGGGACGCGGGCCGACGTCCAGACGTTACTTCTGGAAGCCGGCGATGAACGGCGTGTCCGCGTTGATCTTGCCGTTGGCCTTGACGAAGCGGGTGGCGCCACCCGGCTCGCCGAGGGGCTCGTCGCGCCCGGGCAGGACGTCGCTGAAGAACGCCGCCTCGCTGTCGAGGAACTCCTGGTCCTTGGCCTTGATCCGGTCGTCGCTGAGGACGGCGCCGATGGGGCAGGAGACCGCACAGGCACCGCAGTCGGTGCACTCGTCCGGGTGGATGTACATCTTGCGGTCACCCTCGTAGATGCAGTCCGCCGGGCAGCCCTCCAGGCAGGAGCCGTCCTTGACATCGATGCACCCGGACATGATGACGAACGCCATGGTGAACCCTCATTTCCGATCGACACGTACGGGCGATGGCCGCGTGGCCGGTCATCCCGTGGCTGGCCTACGACTTCTTTCCGGCGGACGCCGGTCGGAGTGGGAATGCCGTACGGCGAACCCGAGGGGAATCGTAGCGGGCGGGTCGGTTTCGAAACGTCGCCCGGTGTGAATGTCAGGTTAACAAGATATTCGCGAGAAAAGGGCCCTGTCTGGTCTCCGGGAGAGCGTCCGGGAAAACCGCAAAGAAAAAGGCGAGGATATCTGTGTGGACAGATTTATCCTCGCCGTTTTCCTGGTCGACGCGCCGACCCCGTGCCCATGGCGGTCGGCGCGGGAACGGGGTCAGTGGTCGAGCGGGGGTGGTGCTATGGCACGCCCGGGGTTATGCCTGGCCCAGGGTGGCGATGTCGATGACGAAGCGGAAGCGCACGTCACTGCGCACGACCCGGTCGTAGGCGGCGTCGACGTCGCCTGCGCCGATCACCTCGACCTCCGCGCCCATCCGGTGCTCGGCGCAGAAGTCCAGCATCTCCTGGGTCTCGCGGATCCCGCCGATGCTCGATCCGGCCAGGGTGGCGCGCCGGGTGATCAGGGAGAACATGTTCAGCGAGCTCGGCTCGCTCGGCGCCCCGACGTTGACCATCGCCCCGTCCAGGCGCAGCAGGCTCAGGTAGGAGTCCAGGGGCAGGGTGGCCGAGACGGTGTTGAGGATCAGGTCGAACGAGCCGCGCAACGCGGTGAACGTACGCGGGTCACCGGTGGCGTGGTAGTGGTCGGCCCCCAGCCGCAGGCCCTCCTTTTCCTTGGCGAGGCTCTGGCTGAGCACGGTGACCTCGGCACCGAGCGCGTGGGCGATCTTGACACCCATGTGGCCGAGCCCGCCGAGCCCGACGACGGCGACCCGCCGGCCGGGGCCGGCCTGCCAGTGCCGCAACGGTGAGTAGACGGTGATCCCCGCGCACAGCAGCGGCGCGGCCGTCTCGAACGGGATCGCCTCGGGGATGTGCACGACATAGTTCTCGTCCACGACGATCTGCTGGCTGTACCCGCCGTAGGTGACCTCGCCGTCGTGGTCACGCCCGTTGTAGGTGACCACCATCCCGCGCTGGCAGTACTGCTGTTCACCGGCGCGACACGGCTCGCACTCGCGGCACGAGTCGACGAAACAGCCGACACCCACCCGGTCACCGACGCGATGGCGGGTCACCCCGGATCCGACCGCGGCGACCACCCCGGCGATCTCGTGCCCGGGCACCATCGGGAAGATGCCCGCCCCCCACTCCTGACGGACCTGGTGGATGTCGCTGTGACAGATCCCGGCGAAGTGGATGTCGATCTGGATGTCATGCGCGCGCAGCTCACGGCGGGTGATCGTGGAACGTTCGAACGGTGCGCCCGGGGTACGGACGAGCAGGGCCGTGCTGGTTGCCATGGAGCTCCTTCGGGATCACGGCGGCCCAGTGGGACCGCTCGACCCCCATTGTGCGAGTGCGGGTGGCGGCACCGCGTGGGGCGATCCGATGGCCCATGCGGGGGTGCGACGAAGCAAGGCGGCATCACCCGGACGGGCCGGTCGGCATCGGCAAGTCGGTGTGAGGCCCGTCCGGTGGACCGGTGGTCGGGTCCTGCGCGCCGCGGGGTCGCCGTCCCCGCTGGTGATCGTCGTCCAGCCGGCGGCGGCGGTGCGGGTATGGCGCGCCGTGAATAGCCGGAACAGGCCGCTGGAATTCCGCCCGTTGGCCTTTTCGGGCCCGTGACCGGATGTGGCGATGCTCCCGTTCCGGTGGCGGAGCCTGGTGCCTGTATGGCCTGCCCGGGTGATGGAAAACGGAACACCTGCCGAGTTCGCGATAGGAACGATCCGACGGGTGGCGACCGCCCGCTCATGTCGGCCGTACGGAGGACATGTGGATGCGCGCGACGAGGACGTCCGAGCGTCGCAGGACCTGGCCCTCGAGGTGCAGGAAACACCGAACGGGCTGACCACCCGCCCCGACCCCCTGCGGCCCGGCGATCCCCGGCTGCTGGGGGACTACCAGATTCTCGGCCGACTCGGTGAAGGCGGCATGGGCACCGTTTTCCTCGGCCGCGGCCGTGATACCGGTCTCGTTGCCGTCAAGGTGATCCGAGCGGAGATCGCCCGCATTTCCCGCTACCGGGAACGGTTCTGCCGGGAGGCGGCGGCGGCCCGGCGGATGGCGCGATCGTGCACCGCGCAGGTGTTCGACGTGGCCTGCGACGTGGCGGGCGCGTTGTATCTGGTCACCGAGTTCGTCGACGGCCCACCCCTGGCCCGGGCGGTTGCCGCCCAGGGCCCACTTGGACCGGCCGATGTCGAACGGGTCGCCGTGCGGGTCGCCACGGCGCTGCGTGCCATGCACGGCGTGGGGTTGGTGCACCGCGACCTCAGCCCCGCCAACGTGCTGCTGTCCCCGCTGGGTCCCACGGTGATCGACTTGGGATTGGCGCGGGTGTCCGACGACGCCCCACGCGGCCCCCGGGGCCGGCTCACCGGCGCACCGACGTACATGTCGCCCGAACAGGCCAGCGGCCACCGGGTCAGCGGCGCCGCGGACATCTTCGCCTGGGGCGGACTGGTGATGTTCGCCGCGACCGGCGCGCCGCCCTTCGGTACCGGAACGACCGCCCAGCAGCTGCGTCGGCTGCAATGCGCCGAGCCTGATTTCGACCGGTTCGACGCCGCACTGGGCGACGGTGTCCTGACCGCGCTCGTGCACGCGGCGATGAGCCGGGAATCCGCCACCCGCCCCAGCGCCGACGACCTGGTCCGGGCGCTGATCCGCCCCGGCGATGCGCCGGCCGCCGTGAGCAGCTGTCTCGACATCCTGCCGGCGCCACCACCGCGCGCATTCCCAACGGTCATACCGCTGACGGCCGCACCGGTGACGGCCACGGCACTGCCGGTTGTGTCGACTGCGCCCTCCTCGGGCCGGCCAGCCGTGGCCGAGGTGCCTGTTCCGGCGGACGTCTCGCCCGACGAGGGCCACGGCGCGACCGGCCCGGACGAACCGCCGCCAACGAGTTCGGCGGCTGGTGCGGGTGAGACGAGTGCCGTCCTGACCCCGGTTCGGGACTCGCCGCCGGCTGTCGGCGCACCCGATCTCCCCGGTGGACCGGGTGGGGCCGCCGTGTCGGGTGAGGCCGCCGTGCCCGGGGTGCCCGTCAGGGCGCCGGGGACCGGGGCTGTCGGGGCTGTCGGGGCGGTGGGCGGCCGTGAAGGGCCTGATCGGCGGGCGGGTGGGCCCGGGGC
>NZ_JAMQQG010000313.1 GCF_023716925.1 Frankia sp. R82 | reverse complement strand
GGGCCGCACCGCACTGGCCGCGGCCGGGACCGAACGCGAGGCCCGGCAGGCCGCCGACGGCCGGCTGGACCTGCTGGCCCGCGCCACCGCGACCGTGTCCACCGGCGCCGACGCCCGTGCGATGCTGCGGTCCTTCGCCCGGCTGCTTGCCACCGAGGTCGCGGAGGTCTGCGCGATCCACCTGGTCAGCCCCCAGCCTTCCGGCGGGGACGGCCCGCCCGGCGTCGTCCGGACGGGAACCGCGGCCACGGCGCCCACCGCGCCGGCGGCTGCCGGTGCGACCGATGCGACCGAGGAAGCCGAGGAGGCCGGCGAGGCCGACGAGGCCGGGGAGATCGATGACGCCAGCCCGGGCGATGTGGGCGCAGCGGTGTCGTCCGGTGCGGGAACGCTGCCCAGACTGGCACCGCTGATCGTGGCCAGCCGCAGTGGTGCCGCGGACGACGCGGCGCGGGCAGCCTGGTCGGCGGCACTGGCCGTGGCGGCCCAGCCGCTTGGAGAGGTGGCCCGGACCGCAACCGGGCGGATCATCACCCACGCCGCCGACGACTGGATGCCGCCGGCCGACACCGCCCGCTGGCTACGCCAGATCGACGCGCACACCACCGTCGCGCTGCCGGTGGTCGGCCCGGCGGGTACCACGGCGGTCATCACCTTGACATGCACCGCGGCCCAGCCCCCCTATACCGAAGCCGACCTGGCGTTTCTCACCGAACTCGCGGCCCGCGCCGGGGTGGCCCTGGAACGGCTCGACGCCGACCGGGCGGCTCTCGGCGGCGCCGCGCGGCTGCGGGAGACCCTGCGCGGCAGCCACCCGGTCGCCCCGGCCGGGCTGCAGGTCGCCGCCCGCTACCTGGCCGCGGGCGGGGACGGTGACGCCGGCGGTGAGTGGTCCGACGTGATCGACCTCGGCGCCGGCCGGGTTGCGCTGGTCATCGGGGAGGCCCACGGTCAGGGCGTGGCGGCGACCGCCACCATGGGCCAGCTGCGCGCCGCGGCCCGGGCCTGCGCCCGCCTGGACCTCCCCCCGGGTGAGGTGCTGGCCCTGCTGCACGCGGTCGTCGCGGATGCACCGGACGACCAGTCGGCGACCTGCCTGTACGCGATCGCCGAGGTGGACACGGGTGTGTTGACGCTGGCCAGCGCGGGGCATCCGCCGCCGTTGGTGGTGGCACCCGACGGGCTGGTCTCCCGGCTGTACATGGCCGTCGGCGGGCCGTTGGGAGCGGCCCGCGCGGAGCTTGGAGCGGGGGCCGACCCCACCGAGTACACCGTCCGGTTGGGCCAGGGCTATCTGCTCGCCCTGTTCACCGACGGACTGGTCCGCGCGGGTGGGCGCAACGCCGACGCCGGAGTGTCGGATCTGGCCGCGGTGCTCGCCCGGATCGGCGAGGGGGCCGGCGCTCCGCTGACCGCGCTGGTCGATGCGGCCTGCGCGGGCCTCGGGCGGGACGGCGAGCCGGCACCGGACGATCCGGGCGTGGCTCTGCTGTTCGCCCGGCTGGCCGCCGATCCGGTGGCCGGACCGACGCTGCTCGACGTCAACGTGGAAGGCCCGGACGGGCTGCGCCCGGTTCGGGCCCAGGCCCGGCTCGCCCTGGAGGAGGCTCGGCTGGGCACCGACCTCGTCGACGTCGTCATCCTGGTGCTCTCGGAGCTGGCCAGCAACGCCGTACGCCACGGCCGGTCACCGCTGAGCGTGCGGCTGCGGATGCTCGGGACCCGCGCGGTCGTCGAGGTCGCGGACGGCGGCGGCCGGCTGCCGCGCCGACGTCTCGCCGCACTGGATGACGAGGCCGGTCGTGGGCTCGATCTGGTCTCCCGGCTCGCGGTGCGCCACGGCGTACGACCGATCGCCGAGGGCAAGGTGGTGTGGGCGGAGATCGACCTCGTGAATCCGGTCGCCGGCTGAGTCGTGCGGCCCTTTCGTCCCGCCCGGCCGGACGAAAGGGCCGGTGGCCGCAGCTGGAGCCGTGGCCTGACGGGGCGCTGCGGGTTGGTGTGGCGGGGTCGCGGCCGTCCTGCCGCCGTCGGGTGGAACGGGTCGCGTAACGTGAGGGTCATGCCGGACGCGGTGCTGCGCCTTGACCACGTCAACGTCGTGCGCGACGGGACTTTCCTGCTGCGGGACGTGAGCTGGGAGGTGTCGGCCGGGCAGCGTTGGGTGGTGCTCGGGCCCAACGGGGCGGGCAAGACGACGCTGCTGCAGGTGGCCTCCGGCCGGCTGTTTCCCACCGCCGGTGCGGTCGAGCTGTTCGGCCATCGGCTGGGCGCCGTGAACCTGCTCGACCTGCGTTACCGGGTGGGTGTGGTGAGCCCGGCCCTGGTCGAGACACCCCCGCGCGAAGAACGGGTACTCGACGCGGTGGTGACGGCCGGCTGGTCGGTTCTTGGCCGCGCCGACGAGGAGTACGACCAGGTCGATCTCGACCGGGCCGCGGCGCTGCTCGCCCAGTTCGGCTGCCGGGAACTGCAGGAACGTCGGTTCGGAACCCTGTCCGAGGGTGAACGTAAGCGGGTGCTGATCGCTCGTTCCCTGATGACCGATCCCGAGCTGCTGTTGCTGGACGAGCCCGCCTCCGGCCTCGATCTCGGCGCGCGGGAGGCGCTGCTGCGCCGGCTCACCCGGTTCGCGGCCGATCCCACCGCGCCGGTCTCGGTGCTGGTCAGCCACCACGTCGAGGAGATCCCGGTCGGGGTCACCCATGCCCTGTTGGTCCGCGGCGGCGAGGTCCGCGCCGCCGGCCCGGTGGCCGACGTGCTCACCGCCGTCCGGCTGTCGGACTGCTTCGGTATTCCCCTGGAGGTCACCGTGACGTCGGGGCGCTATGCCGCCCGACTCACGGCCGGGCCGCCCGTGCGCCGTCCGGTCTCCGTCGGCGTCTGAGGCGGTTCTCGCCGGGGCTGTTGCATCCCACCGCGACAGCGGCCTCCAGCGCGGTCGTACGGCCGTCAGCTGGCCGTTGCCGGGGTGCTGGGCTCCCTTCGGGGTTGTACGGCCGTACAGCGAGGGCCAGGGACCCGAAAGGCACGTGTCGGCCGCGGTTACCACCCGGATCGGGAACGCGGATCGTCCGGACTCCGGTGGTGCGAATCCGGTCGTCCGAATCTCCGATCCATATCCCGTCTGTACCCGGTCGTTCAAAACCCGGATCGGTCACAGCCCGATCGTGTCGCGCAGCCAGCGGGCGCCGCGGGTCTCGGCGCCGAGCGCCCGGACCCGGTCGCCGAGCGCCCGGTCGGACGTGGCCACCAGGGTGCCCGGGCCGGCCGCCCGGGTGGCGGCCACGATGGCATCGTCGCCATGGCCCGGCGCATGCACGACCTCGACCACCGGCCGACCCGGCCGTATCCCGTGGGTTTCTCGTTCGGTGTGGACCGGGATGGCGACCGGACCGGCCGGGTGACCGGCGCGGGCCGCACCCTCGAGAACAACGACGATCCGGATGGGAAGGCCCGACAGCGCGGGCGATCCTGAGCCGCTGACGCAGTCGTCGAGCCACGCTGAAATGGCGGCGAGCAGCCGTCTCGCGGCACCCGAGCGATCGCGCCACCAGCCGTCCGCGCCGGCCCCAATCACGTTGGCACCGTCCAACACCCACGTCCGTGGGTACTCGTCCGTGCGCCGCGGCATAGGGGCCGCGCCGGAATCAGGCGTACTCATCCACCGCGCCGATCTCCAATGGCATTCGTACCGGTCGGTTCCGCTCCCGGTGCCGGCGTCCCAAAGCACCGACCGGCTCATGGCCGCCGATTGCCAGGCAATCGCCCTGGGAGTCGGTAGACGAACACGATCGGTGTCCCAAGGTCGGCGGACATGCTCGCCGGGCGGTCGACGGTCGCCCAACTGTCCGCTTGCGGTCCGCGTTTCGGCTCGGAAGGTGTGATTCGCAGAACATGATCACTCCCAATCGAGTCGGCCTTGGCACCCGGCTTTGGGTTGCGCACTCCGAGCACCACACCGTCGAGCGCTAGACCGTGTCTTGGTGTTCGGTGGCCCGAGTTCGCGACTCCGTCCAACCGCGCGTGACAGTTCCTGGTGTTCTCGTGGTAATACTAGACGCGTGAGTTCTGCGGTCCGCTGACCTGAAGGAGAGTGGCATGGCACAGAAGACCATCGTCTCGTTGATTGACGATCTCAGTGGAGAAGAGGCTGACGAGACTGTCCGCTTCGGACTCGACGGTGCGCAGTATGAGATCGACCTGTCGGAGAAGAACGCGACGAAGTTGCGCGAGTCCCTGGCTCCGTTCGTCACTGCGGCGCGCCGTTCCGGCGGCCGTGCGGCGAGCACCCGCCGCGGCGTGCGTACCGCTTCGCGGCGTACCGGTGGAACCGACCGCACCGCCGACATTCGTGAGTGGGCGCGCAGCAACGGATACACGGTGAGTGACCGTGGCCGTATCGCCTCGAACATCGTTGAGGCGTACGACAAGGCTCACTGATCCCGGCCTTGCCCACTTTTCCGGGTCGAGGCTCGAAGCAGTGGACCCCGTAGCAGTACCCGTCGCGCCCGCGGTATTCGACCGCGGGCCGCGCGCCTCGCTGGCCCTGGACCTGCCGGTCAGGTTTTCCAGGGTGTGTTCCTGCCACACCGGCTCCGCTGGTGTGGCAGGAACGGCCGGTGTGGCAGGAAAATGCGCCTCGCTGCCCCGCTGTCGACGCGGGCTGTCGTCGGCTCTGTTCGTTCCGTCAGTTCGACAGGTGCTGGCCCATCCAGTTTTCGACCTCTTCCGCTGTTCGCGGAAGCGCGGTCGACATGTTCCGTCTTCCGTGGCTGGTGACCAGGATGTCGTCTTCTATCCGCACCCCGATGCCACGTAGCTCGGGGGGCACCGTCAGATCGTCGGGCTGGAAGTACAGGCCGGGTTCCACAGTGAGGACCATCCCGGCGGTGAGCGTCCCCTCCCGGTAGGCCTCGTCCCGTGCCTGGGCGCAGTCGTGCACATCCAGCCCCAGCATGTGCGAGGTGGAATGCAGGGTGTACCGCCGGTGCAGCCCGGCGCCCGGCGCCTGCGGATCGTCGGACAGCGACGCCTGCGCCCCGCCCGGCAGCAGCCCCCAGTCCTCGAGCGCGGTGGCGATGACCCGCATCGCGGCCCGGTGCGGAGCCAGGAACGACGCTCCGGGACGGACCGCCTCGATCCCGGCCTGCTGGGCACGTAGCACCACGTCATAGACCTTTTTCTGCACCGGTGTGAACCGGCCGGTGATGGGCAGCGTACGGGTGACGTCGGCGGTGTAGAGGGAACGCCCCTCCACCCCCATGTCCAGCAGCGCCAGTTCGCCGGCCCGTACCGGACCGTCGTCGCGGACCCAGTGCAACGTTGTCGCGTGATGTCCACAGGCAACGATCGAGCCGTATCCGACGTCGTTCCCGTCCACCCGGGCCCGGCGCCAGAAGGTGCCCTCCAACCAGCGTTCCCCGTTTGGCAACGTCATCGCGTGGCCGATTTCTCCCACGCACTCGGTGAAGCCACGTACAGTGGCCGCGACCGCCTCGTCGAGTGCAAGGAGCTCGTGGTCGTCCTTGACCAGACGCAGCTCGGAAAGCGCCTGGGCGAGCTGGGCATCGCGATCGACGGTCGAGCCGCCCGCTGACCAGCGCAGCACCGAGCGATCGACCAGCGGGTCGATTCCCCGCAACACCCGGGTGTTTCGGGGGGCCAACCGGGCGAGGGCGTCGGCGAGTTCGGACAGCGGCCGGCATTCGATCTCCAACGCCGCCTGTGTCTCGCGCACCCCTGGGCGGGGCCCCACCCACAGTTCGCCGTATCGGCGATCGGCGTAGAACGCTGAGCTGGACCGGTCCGAGCGACCAGGGACATAGAGCGTCGTCTGGTGCTCGCCGGCCGCGTTGGGTAGCAGAACCAGTACCGCGTCCGGTTCATGACAACCTGTCAGCCAGAAGAAGTCACTTCCCGGACGGAACGGATAATCCGTGTCGTTTGCCCGGACCCGCAGGCCGCCGGTCGGCACGACCAGTGCGTCCGTCGGGAACCGCGCGCCCAACAAGGCACGGCGTTTCGCCGCGTAGGGGGCGCAGTCATCACGGGATGGCAGAGCGTTGTCCTGCGGGGCCCAGCTGGTCGCCATAAATCGCCGGAACGCCGCATGCGGTTCCTCATCGTGGCTGACCTGACCCGGTTCACGCCCGGATCCGACCGCCGGTTGCCGATCCGCCGCCGTCTGGCCGGTGCCGGGAGAAGATGTCGAATCCGCCCCGTTGGCTGTGCGGATGTTCTCGTCGTGTCCCGCCGGGGCGGCCTCGGGTACCCCCGTGCCGGCCCGTGCAGGTGTGCTTTCGTCAGACTGGCCACTCATACGGATAACGGTAGGGCGGCGGGGCTTCCCCGGGTAGTGCTCCCGTTCTCTGCGCCGTGGCGCTGCTCACGGGGATGGACGCAGAGCCTGATGCGCATGGCGAACCAGCGTGGCCCAGAATGCGGCCGCCGACCACGGGTTGGTGGACGTGGATCTCCGGCGGGTTGTCAAAGATCAGAATAATCTGTCGACCTGTTACTATCTGTCGCCATATGTTGACTGTTCCTGGCGGGGTGCGATGTGGACGAGGTCGGGCACTGCGGTCGGGGCGCCGGCGCGACGGGACGTTCTCGCGCGGTGCGCAAAACGGGCAAACATATTAGTTGCTGGAACTGTCCAGCCGGCCGGGCGACAGAGTGCTGCATTTTCGGTGCGAAACATCCCATCGCGGCGCAGGCGCGGTTGGGTGTTCCCAGGGGAGCAGGCGGGACCGGCTGGCTGACGGCCGGTAGGTCGGCCCAACCGACAGATGATCCGCAGAGTGGCCGATCTGGCCTTGCCTGCGGATGTCGCCGGCCGGCCGGCCGGGCGTCGACGTCGGCCATGCGACAGGCGAGAGCAGCGCTCATGGTGTCCTGACCGCGGGATCGGTGAGAGGGTGTCCAGGAGTGTTCTGTTCGTCCGTCACCGCCCGGTGCCTGGTCGGCGGTGGTGGCCGGGGGAGCGCCGAGAGGCGGTACCCGTACCGATGGTGGAGGTACCGGGCACCGATGCCCACCGGCGCGGATGACGAAGCCCCGGTGGCGAGGGAGGGAAGGCAGCCATGACCTGGCCTCCGGACCGGCCGGATCGGGATGGCCCGCCCGAGTCTGGTCGAACGGACCGCCCTGGTGGCCGGGGCGCGCCCGTCCCCCCTGGCCGTTCGCCCCGGGATCCCACTGCCCGACCGCTCTCCCCGCGCGACCCGGCACCGAGAAATCCGGCGCCAGGGCGTCCCGGGCCGAGGAATCCGGCGGCGCAGGACCCGGTGCCGCCCGGGCGCGCCCCCCGAGGCCCGGCCGGACGGGATCCCCGCCGCGTCCCACCGGTGGAGAACTGGCCGGCGGGCCCGCAGCCGCCGCGCCGCCGCCTGGCCGCGGACCCGCCCACCAGGCGGTACCCGGACGCCGATGACGGCTGGGATGCCCGCGGCACCCGAGATGGCCGCGATGGCCAGGCCACCTGGGACGGCCGGTACGGTGATGGCCGGCCGGACGAGGGTCGGTACCGGAAGGACCGATCCGTCGGGGGTGCCCCGCCCACCCGGATCGACCGGCCCGGGGCTGACGAGCCCGCGGCTGCGCGGCCCATGGGCAGTGTCCGCCGCGCTGTCACCGTCCTCGCCGCAGGGCTGGCCGTGCTGGTACTGGTGCTGGCCACCGCCGGTTGGGCCGTGCTGCGCCACTATGACGGCCGGGTGGGCCATGTCGCGCTGAGCTTCGGTCCCGGTATCGAGCGCCCGGCACCTGCCGGCGGCGGGACGCAGAACATCCTGCTGGTCGGCTCCGACTCGCGGGCCGGCACGAACGGCGAGTTCGGGCAGACCGACGGCCAGCGCTCGGACACGACGATCCTCGCGCATCTCGACGCGAACGGCTCCACCACCCTCATCTCCTTCCCCCGCGACCTGTGGGTGACCATCCCCACATACACGGATTCCCGCGGCACACGGCACGCCGCGCAGCGCTCCAAGCTGAACGCGGCCTTCTCCTACGGCGGTCCATCCCTGCTGGTGTCGACGATCGAGGCGTTGACCAGCATCCGGGTCAACCATTACGTCCAGATTGACTTCGTCGGCTTTCAGGGCATGACCGACGCGCTCGGTGGCGTCACCGTCTGCATCAGGGAGCTGCCGGCCGAGTTGAAGGCCCGCGGCTTCGACAACCTGCATGACCGCTTCTCCGGCTTCTCCGGTCAGGTGGGCGAGAACCGGCTGGATGGTGCCCAGGCGCTGGCCTTCGTCCGGCAGCGGTACGGCCTGCCGGAAAGCGACCTCGACCGGATCCGCCGCCAGCAGCAGTTCCTTGGTGTGATCTTCAAGCGCATCGCGTCCACCGGCACGCTGCTCAACCCGTCCCGACTGATCAACGTGGTGGACGCGGCCACCTCGGCGCTGACCCTCGACGACCGCACGTCGCTGGCCGACCTGCGGCTGCTGGCGCTGCGGATGCAGTCCATCGGCTCAGGCGGCGTGGTGTTCGCGACCGTGCCGGCCACAGCGGCCAGCCGGGCGGGACAGAGTGTGCTGTTGCCGGATCCCGCGCAGCTCACCGAGTTCCTGAAGCCCTTCGGTGGCGACACGTCCGGGCAGGGCACAACCGGGGCACTGCCGGTCCTTCCCGGCGGTGACGCTGGCAGTTTCGGCGGTGCTGGCAGTTTCGGCGGTGCTGGCGGCACGACAGCGGGGTTGCCTGCGACCGTCCCGGTCTCCTGGGCGCGACCGGTCGTGGCTCATGTCGAGGCCGCGGATGCTCCCGCCACCGGCGCCGCCACGGCCGGCTGTACCTACTGACAGGTGCGCACGTCGATCGGCCCGGCTAGGGACGTTTCAGGTCGATCGTCGCGGCCGGGTCCGATGGGCCCGACGGGACGGATGGGACGGGCGGATCCGGCGGGGCTGGCGGTTCGGGGTCGGGGTCGGGGTCGATTCGACGGCGTTCGTCCAGTGCGGCGTTGAGTTCGGCGCCGAGCAGGACAGCCAGCGCGGTGATGTAGAAGAACAGCAGCGCTGCCACCGGCGAGCCCAGCGAGCTGTACACCAGCTCGTGGCTGAATACGAACTCCAGGTAAAGCCGGAGCAGATAACTACCGACCAACCAGCACACCAGCGCCAGCGTCGCCCCGGGCAGGGCCCGCCACCAACGGCGGCGCACCGGCAGCGACAGGTGGTATAGCGAGGTGAGCATGGTGAGCGCGACCAGGCCCACCACCGGCCAGAACAGCAGGGTCAGCAGGCGGTCGACGACCGGATGCCGCTCGGCATCGAGGATGCGGGAGATGAGCTCCGGGCCCAGCACCAGGGCTGGCAGAATGATCACGCCGCTGGTCACCTGCGCGACGAACAGGCCCAACGCCACCAGTCGGCTGCGGACCGCCGAACGCAGGTCTCGTTGGCCGTAGGCGATGGTGATGGTGTTGACGAAGGTCGCCATGGCGGTGGAGCCGGTCCACAACGACAGCGCGAAGCCGATCGAGATCACATCCGGGCGACCACGGGAGAGCACCTCGTCCACGGTGGGGCGCACGGCCTCGTCGACGACGGACTCGGTGAGCAGATCACCGGCGCCGCTCAGGATGCTGGTCCGGATGCTGGCGAGGGAGTTGTGGCCGATGGCCTCCGCCACATAGCCGAGCGCGCCGAGTAGCGACAGCAGCAGCGGCGGCAGCGACAGCAGCTGCCAGAACCCGGCTTCGGCTGCCAGGCCCAGCACCCGGTGCCGCCAGGCGTTGGACAGGGTGCGTCGGGCGAGTTGGACCGGGCCGTGGGGAACCCGTTGGCGCTGCCCGTCGAGGTGGCGGTACACCGTGCTCTGGCGCACCTTGGTCTCCGCGGCCACCCGGCTGCGTCGGGCCTGTGCGACGAGGCCTGGCGTGGCACCCGCATTCGCCGCGCGTCGTAGCAGAACCGACGCGCGGCGGGCTCGATCGCCCGCCACAGAGGTGGGCGGGCCACTACCGCTGACGGCCACGGTGCCACCGTATGGCCTGATACGGCGCGGCCCGTCCAAGGGCACTCGGGGGATGGCCCGGAAGTCCAGCCCGCCCATGGCAGGCGGGCCGGGTGCTGTCGTCGGCGCAGCTGGTCGGGCGAGGCGACATGCCTTCTCTCGACCCTGGGCCGGGCAGTGAAAAGGGCACGTCACGACGCCGTGACATGCCCTTTAGGGGATCTGACGGAAGTGTCAGGAAACGGTGAGTTTGTCGGTCTCGTCGTGGTATTCGACCGCCATCTCGCGCAGCTTGGAGTCATGCGACTTGGCGTGGTGGCGGCAGAACAGAAGGTCCCCGCCGCCCGGCAGCACCACCCGCACGTATGCCTGGGCACCGCACCGGTCGCAACGATCGAGGTTGGTCAGCGTCGGCTTCGTGGTAGTCCCTGTCACATCTACTCCAACTGTGTTAGGCGGCCAGACGTTCCGACTGACCATGTGACGGTTTACTCACAGCCGGCTCTCGTGGCGTCTTTGCATCCAGAGCGGCGTGGTGCCCGCGGCGGGTACTGCCCCCGCGGGCCGTTCTCGCCTCGAATCCTGCCGGACGTTCAGGTCCGGCGGGCGCCGAAGACGATGTCGTCCCATGCTGGCACTGACTTGCGTCCACGTCGACCGCCTGCGGGGCGATCCCCCCCACGGGTGCCGTTGTTCTGGCGGCCTCGTGACGCACCGGGTCCGTTTGGCTTCTCCGTGCTCGTGTCGTCACCGCTTTCCGTGCTCGATTCATCTTTTTGGGTAACGGAAGGCTTCCGGCTGGTGGCCGCAGCATTTCCGGTCTGGGGGTGTCCGGCGGCGGCTGCCGGGGCCGCAGAGGAGGCGGAGTCGTCGCCTGCCGATGGCGCGGGGGAGTCCGCGGCGGCGGCGTCGGCCGGTTCGAGGTCGGCCGGACGTGCCGCCGGGACAGCGGATCTGGCGCTTGCGGGCCGGCTGCCGGTGCGGGCGACGGCAGCCGCAGAGGCTGACTCCTCGGCCTCGACGGCGCGGGTGGCGTCCGGGCCGTCGGCGCTGGGTCGGGTTGATGTGGTGGAAGTCACAGTCGAGCGGCTGGCCTGGGCGACGGCGGCTCGGGGGTTTTCTCCGGAACGTCCGGAACGCGTCGCGGCGGCGACTGCCGCGTTGCCGACCGTCGCGGCCGGAGTGCTGGCGGCCGGAGCCGCTGGCACCGGTGTGGCCGGCACCGGTGTGGCCGGGGCAGTGGTGGGTCGGGCGGCGACCGGTGCGGCGGGTGCCCGCCGCCCGGTGTTGCGGGGCAGCGAGTTGACCCGGCTGGCAGCGGTCCGCCGCGGCGGCTGGGGCTCGGGCCGGCGGACCTGCCCCTCCGCCTCGATGCCCTCGTGCCCTGCACCCTCGTGGGCCGCGTAGTCGGGCGCCGCGGCCTCGAACGGCGGCCGGTCGGCCGCGGGCAGGTCGGCCTGAACGCCGACTGTGGTCCACGACGGGTCGTGCTCCGGGGATGCCCCAGCGACCTGGACACCCGGCGCGGGCAGGCCGCTCGGGTCGAACCCGCCGGTCGCCGTCTCGGAGTGCTGGGCTGTCTCGGAGCGCTGGGCTGTCTCGGAGTGCTGGGCGGCCATCCCGTGGTGTGGAGCGGCCGTTTCGCGGCGCTGGGCCGCTTCGAAGGCCTGCGCCGGGTCGTAGCCCTGGTCGCCGGCGTAGCCCTGGGCGGGCGGGTAGCCGTAGGTCGGCTCCGGCCCGGCGGTCGGCGCCAGTGGATGGGCGGGACCTGGGGCGGTCTCGTTGCGGCCGGTCGCGGCCGGTTGCGGCCGGTACCCGGGCTCACCCGCGCCCGGGTGGGAGTACGGGCGCACGGGTGCCGTCGGGCCGGTGCCGGCGGGGCGCACGCCGGTGCCACCGAACGCGGCGGGGGCCGATGGCCTGGTGGGCGCGGGGCTGGCCACCGTGGGTCGATCGGTCGGTACCGGGGCATGCTCGGCTGGTGCCGGCGCCACGGGCTGTGCGGCGACGGGCTGTGGCGCCACCCGTGGGGTGGCCGGCGCGGCGGCAGGACGCACCCCGGTGGCCGTCGGGACGTAGCTTGCGGTGCGCGGCGCCGCGGTGGGCGCCTGGGGCTCGAACCCGGCCGCGGGCGCCGCCGGCTGGGCCGGGTCGTCGAGCGCAGTCGGTTCCCAGGGCTGGGCGACGGCCGGGAAGCGGCGACCGTCGGACCCGGCGGCGGGCTGGGTGTGGACGCGGGCGGCAGCCGGCTCGGGCAGTGCCGTAGCGGGCGCCACCGGTGGCGCCGGGAGCCGGGTGGGCACGGCGGTCAGACCCTGGTCGGACACGAGGGTGAGTGCCGGGGCGCCCGTACGCGGCGTGGGTCCTCCGGAGGGGGTTGCCGCCGCCACGGGAACGCCGGTGGCGGGCGGCGTGGCCGGGACGACCGGCGGGGCCGGCGGCTCGACACTCTCCGGGGCCACCAGGGCCCGTGCGGCGTCGTCGTGGGGACGCACGCGGCGGACGACCGGATCCCACGTCCAACGCGCGCAGCGACTCTCCGAGGTGAGCTGGACCAGCCAGATGCCGTCGACACGACGCCAGGCGTCCCACTGCGCGGAGGCGGGGTTGTCCTGGGCGACGACGAGACGGGCATCCACGACCTCACCGAGGGGCCGCCCAGGGCCGCCACCCGGATCCTTCGGGAGCAGCGCCGCCCGCGCCTCCTGGACGACGCGCGCACGTTCGGCCAGCACCGGCCCCTCGTACCGCTCCACCCGTTCCACCGGGATCCCCGCGGCGCGGGCGACCTCCGCAGCCGTCTCGCCGGCGCGCAGCCTGGCCTGGATCTCGCGCGGGGTCAGCGCGCTCTCGGTGCGTACCTCGCTGCGGCGCACGCCACGCAGGGCGGCCCGGAGCCGGTCGTCGACCGGTACCCGGAACTGCTCACCGTCGGTCCTGCCGGTCGCGTCCGCAAGCACGAGGTAGCCGCCGTCCTCGCTGAGTGCGACCGCCCGCAGCTCACGCATGGCGCCTCCTGATCTCCTGAAGCCGTGCCCTGCCCCACCGAAGTGCTGTGCCCCGCCGACGTGCTGTGCCCTGCCGACGTGCTGTGCCCCGCCGAGATGCCGTGCCCCGACGAGGCACCGCGCCGCCAGCCGTGCCCGGCCGTAGCTGCGTACCCGGTCGGGCGGCTCGGGCCGCCCGGACCGCCGTACCTGAACGAGCCGGCGCGCCCGCGCGGACAGCCGTGCCCGTCAGAAGACCCCCGGGGCGGGACACTCGTCGAGGGACGTTCTGGCGGGCAGCTCGGCAGGACGCACCGGAACCCGCCTTCGGCGAGTGCGTCCCGGTAGATGACAGCCTGCCATCGATAGCGCCACTGCGGTGGCTGTCGGCGGGCGACACGCGAAGTCTGACCGAGTCGGGCCGGTCCGCTCGGGCCGGCGAAGGCCGGATGGTCCTAGGGACGGCGACCGCCGGGCGGTCGGGTGGCCGGGCCACGCCGACGCGTGGGACGTGCGGTCGGACGCGGACGGGTCTGGTCACCGAGGCCCGCAAGGGCCGCTCCGACGATGCCGGCCTCGTTCTGCAACTGGGCGGGTACCACCTTCGTCCGGACCTCGAGGGCGTCGAGGAACCGGTCGGCTTTCTTGCTGACACCACCACCAATGATGATGAGATCAGGCCAGAGCAACGCCTCGAGGGTGCTGAGGTAGCGGCCCACCCGCCTGGCCCACTTCTCCCAGGAGAGGTCCTCGCGCTCGCGGGCAGCGTCGGAGGCGCGGGTCTCCGCTTCGTGGCCGTGGACCTCCAGATGCCCGAG
Source organism: Frankia sp. R82 (assembly GCF_023716925.1). Taxonomy (GTDB): domain Bacteria; phylum Actinomycetota; class Actinomycetes; order Frankiales; family Frankiaceae; genus Frankia. The sequence continues at coordinate 14,274 of NZ_JAMQQG010000313.1, read as the reverse complement.
TTCGGTGTTGGGCAGCAGCTGGCCGTGCAGGAACAGCGCGGTGCCGATGCCGGTCCCGAACGTGGTCATGATCACCAGGCCGCTGGCCTCCCGGCCGGCGCCGAAGGCCATCTCCGCGATGCCGGCGGCGTCGGCGTCGTTGACGGTTGTGATGTCCGCCGCAGCGGTGGCTGGAGCCGGTGGGGATGGCACCGCGGTGGTGTCGATCCCGGCCTGGGCGAAGGCGGCGGACAGCACCGCCACCGTGTCCGTGCCGATCCAGGCGTCGTCGATGTTCGCCGCCGTCAGTGCCACGCCGTTCTTCACCACCGCGGGCAGTGCGACACCGACCGGACCGGACCACTCGAAGTGGCTCACGACCTCGGCGACGGTCGCCGCCACGGAGCCCGGATCCGCGGGCTGCGGGGTGGGGATCCGGTGCCGAGGGGCGGCGAGCGTTCCGTCCTCGACGTTGACCGGAGCACCCTTGATGCCGCTCCCTCCGACGTCAACCCCGAAGACCTGCATGACCGAGTCCTCCCGTACCGACGGCGTGCGACCGGACAAGTGTCTCAGGCCGGTGGACCATGGTGGCGCCCGCCCGGTCGCGGCGAGCCGCGCGACCGGCGGCTGTAGCGGCGCCGTAGGGCCGAACTGATGGGATGAGCCGGGCCGCGGGCCTCTATACGCTGGGCCGGTGGGGCTGGTTGACATCTTCGGGCGGATCGCGACCGATCTGCGGGTCTCGCTGACCGATCGGTGCAACCTGCGCTGCACCTACTGCATGCCGGCCGACGGCCTGCCCTGGCTGCCGGGTCCGCAGCTGCTCACCGACGACGAGGTGGTCCGCCTGGTCCGCGTCGCCGTCGAGCGGCTCGGTGTCACCGATGTCCGGCTGACCGGCGGGGAGCCGACCCTGCGTCCCGGTCTGGTGGATCTGGTGGCCCGCCTCGCCGAGCTACAGCCACGGCCCCGGCTGGCCCTGACCACCAACGGCCTGCGTCTGGCCGGGCTCGCCTCCGGCCTGCGGGCCGCCGGTCTCGACCGGGTGAACGTGTCACTCGACACCCTCGACGCCGCCCGCTTCGTCGCCCTCACCCGGCGCGATCGGCTGGCGGATGTGCTGGCGGGCCTACAGGCCGCGGTCGCCGCCGGGCTCACTCCGGTCAAGGTCAACAGCGTGCTTCTGCGCGGGGTGAACGACGACGAGGCCACCGCGTTGCTGCGCTGGGCGCTGGACGCCGGCTACGAGCTGCGGTTCATCGAGCAGATGCCGCTGGACGCCCAGCACGGCTGGCGGCGTGCCGACATGGTGCGGGCCGACGAGATCCTGGCCGCCCTGAGCACACAGTTCACCGTGCGGCCCCGGCCCGGTCGCGGCACCGCGCCCGCCGAGCTGTTCGAGGTCGACGGCGGCCCCGGCCAGGTCGGGGTGATCGGCTCGGTGTCCGCCCCGTTCTGCGCGGCCTGCGACCGGGTCCGGCTGACCGCCGACGGGCAGGTGCGCAACTGCCTGTTCGCCCGCGAGGAGAGCGATCTGCGTACCCCGCTGCGTGCCGGCGCCGACGACGACGAGCTCGCCCGCCGTTGGCGGGCCGCGGTGCGGGGCAAGCACGCCGGCCATGGCATCGACGCCCCCGGGTTCCGCCAGCCCGATCGGCCGATGTCCGCCATCGGCGGATGACCGCCACCGCGGCGGGCCCGCCGGATGGTCCCGGCTGGAGCGCGCTGGTCTGCGCGGGCGGTGGTGCGCGCCGGCTCGGCGGCCGGGACAAACCGGCCGTCGTCGTCGGCGGTTCGACGCTGTTGGACCGGGTGCTGGCCGCCACCGCCGACGCGCAGCGCCAGGTCGTCGTCGGCCCCCGGCGGGCGTTGGACGGTCCGTCCAACGCCGTGCACTGGTGCCGGGAGGATCCGCCCGGCGGCGGCCCGCTCGCCGCGATCGCGGCCGGGCTCGCGGCCGTGCACACCCCGTTCGTCGCGGTTCTCGCGGCAGACCTGCCGTTCGTGACCGTCCACGAGATCGGCGCCCTGCGGCGGGCGGCGGGTGAGCCCGCAGTGGACGTCGCCGTCCTCGTCGATCCGGACGGCCGGATGCAGTATCTGGCCGCCGTGTGGCGGACGAGTCGGCTGCGGGCGGCGTTGCCCACCGATCCCGTCGGAGCCCCGGTGCGGGCCCTGTTCGCCGGCCAGGCCGTGGCCGTGGTCCACGCCGATGCTCGCACCTGCCTGGACTGCGACGACGACGCCGATCTCGACCGGGCCCGCCGCCTGGCGGGTCAGCCCATCCGACCGGGGCCGGCCTCGTCCAGGTAGCCGCGCATGTCGATCGCCATGGTGCGCACCGCGTCGTGGTCGGGCTCCTCGCCGGCCTCGCCGTCGCCGCCGCGGGCGTAGCCGAAGGTCAGCCGGGGCAGCACCTGGGTGGGTGTGTCCATGCTGGCGTCCCAGCCGGGCTCGTCACCGGCGAAGGCGGCCGGACCGGACGGCAGATCCCCGGTGCCGGGCACCGCGGTGACGATCGCCCAGTCGACCACACCGAGCACCAGGATCACTCCGAGAGCGGGCAGTGCGACAACCGGATTCCAGGCGGACAAACCGACCAGGGTGAACACCGCCACCACGGTGATTCCGCCGACGAGATGGCGACGGCCGGGACGAAGCGCCGGAACCTTGCGACCGCGCCGATAGTGCGCCATACCACCAGTGTGCCGGACGTCCGGTCCCTCGGCGCGGGTGAGTGCGCGCGCCCACCCGTGAAGATCGGATTCGGCCGGTGCGCGCCGGGTATCGCCGGGCAGGACGACCGCACGGTGACGTCGGGCGCTGGCGCTGCGAAAGGTCCCGATGAGGAAACTGCCCGCTGATCGACGACAGCGGAGGGTATGGCCGGCCACCCTTTCTGGTGAAGATTGTGCGCAACGGCGGCCGTCTGGGCCACACTTTCCAAGAATGCGAAGGACCATGGCCCGACGGCGCACCATGTGTTCAACCTCGCCAGGCTGGAGGTTTGCCGTGGAGGCTCGACGCCGGACGACCGGTCCGCGCCGAACATCCCTTTGCGCCACGTTCGCGCTGCTCAGCGTAGTGGCGGCGGTGATGCTGGCGGCGGGCGGCTGCGGCTCACCGCGTTACCAGTATGTGACAAACAAGAAGGACGGCGCGTTTCTCCGGGTCCCGAACAGCTGGAACCACCAGGAGATGCCGGGTCCCGCGTTGTTCGGGATCGACGCCCGCAACGTCAGTCCGGAGATGCTGCAGGGGCTGATGTCACGCGAATGGGTCGTCGGGCTCGACGCGGGCGCGCGCTTTGACGCCACCCGGCTGCTGGTGCCGGATGCGGCGTTGCCCAAGGGTTTCGCCCAGGTTCGCCACCTGTTGCCCGAGGAGGCGAACGCGGTGTCCACCAACGACCTGCGCAACTTCGTGCTCTCGGTGGACGACGCCCAGGCCGCGCAGGACCAGGCGGTACGCGCCGACCCCTACGGAGCCCGGCTCGCGCCGAGCTTCCTGCTGCTCGCCGACGAGGTCGTCCACAAGAAGGACGGAGTGCACGGTGTGCACCTCGTCTACCAGGTGAAGACCGATGCCGGGCTGGTGACGATCGACCAGACCAGCCTGCTCGACAACGGGCAGTCGGTGCTCTACCAGCTCATTCTCGCGTGCTCATCGCTGTGTTACGCCCAGCACGGAGCGCAGATCGGCGACGTGGCGAAGTCCTTCACGATCAAGCCCACGGACCAGGGGCAGTAGGGATGGGCGTGATGGACCACGCAGACCGGATCACCGATCTCACCGATCTTCCCGACCCCGGGCCGTCCTCGTCCGGCTCCTCCTCGTCGCTGGCCGGTCCGCCCGCCGTGGACCCGGCCGCGAAACCACGGCGTCGGCCGCTGTCGCTGTGGGACCGGTCGAAGTTCCTGCTCCTGCTCGGTGCGGTGTTCCTGTTCGTGGTCGCCGCGGAGGTCTCCGGCGACCCGCTGATGAGCTGGGGTGACGCGCTGCGGATCCAGGCCCGCAAGAGTGCCTGGATTCTGGTCCTGCTCGGCGCCGAAGCGCTGCGCCAGGTGCACATGCTCGTCGGCGAACGCTGGTCGGCCTACTACGTGTTCTGGACCGAGCGGGTGTTCGGTCGGCTCGAGCGGCGCTTCCTGCGGATCAACGACTGGAACCGGTTCCGGCTGTCCCGCGCGGCCAAGTGGATCGTGGGGCTGGCGCTGGCCCTGTTCATCTACGCGCGGTTGTCGCACACCTCCGTCTTCGACGCGTTGGTGAACATCCCCGGCGACCTGTGGGACGCGATTCCCGTCGTCCTGCAGATCGTGTTGCTGATGCTGCTGGTGGTCGGCCAGTTCGTGGTGATGTTCTGGTTCCTGTCCAAGGGCGGCGTCGAGACGTACTTCCCCGAGGACATCACCACCCGTTTCGCGGACGTCTGGGGTCAGGACCACGTCGTGAGCCGGGTGCGGGAGAACGTCTTCTATCTGGAACGTCCGGAGGAGATCGAAAGTCGGGGCGGCCATGTGCCCGGCGGCATCCTGCTGTGGGGTCCGCCGGGCACCGGCAAGACGCTCATCGCCGAGGCGGTCGCCGGCGAGACGGGCAAACCGTTCGTCTTCGTCGATCCGGGCGCGTTCTCGGCCATGTTCGTCGGGGTCGGCCTGCTCAAGGTCAAGTCCCTGTTCCGCAAGCTGCGCAAGCTCTCGCTGCGCTACGGCGGTGTGATCGTCTTCTTTGACGAGGCGGACACGCTCGGGAGCCGCGGCGGGCTCGGCGGCAACTTCGGCGGCGGGGTCGGCACCGGTGCCCGGTCGTTCTTCGCCCGGCAGTCGGCGTCGGCAGCCGCGTCCGCCGCCCATCCGGCCCAGGCCGCCCATCCGACCCAGGCCGCCCATCCGACCCAGGCCGCCCAGGCGGCGGGCCGGCGGCTGTTCGGCGAGCATCCGGTCGGGCCCGGATGCAACGGGCTGTCGTACCTCAGCGCAGCCGCGCAGGCCGAGATCGGCCGCGAACAGTTCGTGGTCGGTGGCGGCGGCGGTGGGGGTGGTTTCGACGGGACCCTGCAGGCACTGCTGACCGAGATGTCCGGGTTGAAGAAGCCCCGTGGCTTTCTCAACCGGGTCGTGCGCCGCACCCTCGGCCTGCGCCCGAAGCCGCCGCCGAAGTACCGCATCCTGGTGATGATGGCGACGAACATGCCGCAGTCCCTGGACGAGGCACTGCTGCGCCCCGGCCGGATCGACCGGCAGTACAAGGTCGGCTACCCGAGCAAGGAGGGGCGGGTGCGGACCTTCGAGGGATACCTCGCGAGGGTGCGCCACGAGCTGACCGCCGAGCAGGTCGACCGACTTGCCGTGATGAGCCCGGAGGCCACCGGCGCGACCATCAAGGACACCGTCAACGAGGCACTGGTGCAGGCGGTCAAGGACGGCCGGGAGGTGATCACCTGGCAGGACATGCTCCGCGCACGGGTGATCAAGGAGTACGGCCTCGCCGACGACCACGAGCACATCGACCGTGAGCGGCACAGCATCGCCCTGCACGAGGCCTGCCACGCCGTCGTCGCCTACCGGATGCAGCGCGGGCGGGTCATCGACCTGGCGACCATCGAACGGCGCGGCGGGGTCGGCGGGTTCGTCGCCCATGTGGCGGTCGAGGACCGGATGTTCATGTGGAAGTCCGAGATCGAGATCCAGGTGATGGTGTCGCTGGCCTCCCTGGTCGGCGAGCGGATGTTCTTCGAGGGGGACAACACCGTCGGTGTCGGTGGCGACCTGCGCAGCGCCACCACGCTGGTGGCGAACTACCTGTCGTCCGCGGCGATGGGCGACACGCTCTCATCCCGGCTGGCCATGCTCGCGCAGGACATGGGCACCCTGTCCCTGGACGCCGACCGCCCCTTCGGTCAGCAGATCGAGAGCAAGCTGCGGGAGCTCTACGAGCGCACCGAGGTGGTCCTGCAGAACAACCGCCGGGAGATCCTCGCCCTCACCCACGCGCTGGAAGAACACAAGACGATCACCGGTGAGGACGTCGAAGCCATCATGGAGGGGGCCGTCGGCCCCACCGTGGACGGCCGCCGTTACCACGAGCCGGACTTCCTGTCGGTGTTCGAGGGCTACCACTCCAACGCGGTCAGCGCGCACCGCGGCCAGACCCACGAGGTGCACCGTCTGCCGGAACTCGGTCGTGCCGCCGCCGAGTCCGGCCGTCAGACCGAAGGGACCGTCGGCGCGGTCGATGAGCGGGAGCGCAGGTGAAGTAGCGCATAGACCGCCGCGGCGAGCGCCGCGCCTGCCGCCAGCAGCAGACCCGCCCGGGGTCCGAACGTCTGGGCCACCCAGCCGGCGATCGGGCCGCCCACCGGCGTCGATCCGAGGAACGCCACCGACCACAGTGCCATCACCCGGCCCCGCATCGCCGGGTCGGCGGCCAGCTGGACGGTGGCGTTTCCGGTCGAGATGAACGCCACGCTGCCCGCTCCCACCAGGACCAGGGCGGCGATCTCCAGCGGCAGCGTCGGCGCGAGCGCCGCCACCAGTAGCACGCCCCCGAACACCGCCGCGATCAGGCCGAGCGGGCGGACGCCGATCCGCCGCCGACGGGCCACGGCGAGCCCCCCGACCACCGCACCCGCGCCCATCGCCGCCGTCATCATGCTGTAGGTCGCCGCACTGCCGTGGAACGTCTCGCGGGCCACCAGCGGAAGCACCACCTGGAACTCGTAGGACAGCGCGCCGATCACCACCATCATGATCAATGGGACCCGCAGCGCGCCGGTCTGCCAGGTGTAGCGCAGGCCGGCCCGCAACTGCCCCGGCGCCCGGCGCACCGGTGATCGGGCGTGCAGCTCGGCGGTGTTCATGTGGTGCAGCGCGAGCAGGACCGCGCCGAAGGACGCCGCGTTGAACAGGAAACAGCCCGCCGTCCCGATGCCCAGGATGATCAGCCCGGCCAGCGCCGGTCCGATGATCCGCGCCGCGTTCATCGTGACCGAGTTGAGCGTGATCGCGTTGGGCAGATGCTCCGGCCCGACCATCTCCTGCACGAAGGTCTGCCGGGTCGGGTTGTCCACCGCGTTGCACAACCCGATGAGCATGGCCGTCACCGCGACCATCCATAGCTGGACTACGCCGGTCAGATCGAGGATGCCCAGGGTGAGCGCGGCGAGCCCGGACCCGGTCTGCGTGATCATGAGCAGCCGCCGCCGGTTCGACCGGTCGGCGATCACCCCACCGTAGGGCCCGAACAGCAGGACCGGCAGGAACTGCGCGGCCGTGACGAGGCCCAGCATCGTGCCCGACGCCCCCAGTGAGAGCACCAGCCAGCCTAGCGCGATCGTCTGCATCCAGGTGCCACACAGCGAGACGATCTGACCGGCGAGGAACAACCGGAAGTTGCGGATCCGCAGGGCGGCGAACGTGCTGCCCGTCTCCGGTGCTGTCGCCCGCGGCGTGGATGTGGGCGCCGCTTCTCGCGGGGTGACGGGCGGCGTGGGCGCGGCCGGTCGGATCGCGATCCGCGGCTGCGTGACGGCGCGAGTCGCCGTGGCCACGCGGGTCGTTGTCTGCGCCGGCCGGCCGGCGTTGTCCACCTGCAGCACCATCCATGCACCTCCAGCAGCAGGAACGCTGCCGGCACGATCGTTATTTCACATCAGGTAAACATTGCGGCGTCCGGATAGCTTGGCGAGCTCGGAGGTGTGATCTATGATCCGAACATGTGTTCGATTCTGGATGGTCGGGTAACGCCGGTGCCGGTGCCGGTGCCGGTGGCCGTCGGGCTGTTGGGGCGCCGCGTCGTCGGGGAAGGTGGTCGGCGGTGATCGACGTCGAGACGATGCTTGCGGGGGTCGTCGCAGCCGAGGTGAGCGAGCTGGCCGATGCCGAGATCGTGGCCCTGGCGGCCGAGCTGCGGCGGCTGGTGGATGCGACCGACGCGTTGTGGATCCGGGCGCTCGCCGAGTTCGACCGCCGCGAGCTGTGGCGGGCCGACGGCGCCCGTTCGGCCGTGGCCTGGCTACGGCGGGAGTGTCGGCTGGTGCATCCGACCACGGCATCCGCCCTGCTGGTCGCGCGGGCCGTGCGGGCCCTGCCGGCCACCGGCGCGGCGTTTCGCGCGGGCGACATCAGTTTCGATCATCTGCGGGCGATCGCGCCGGCCGCCGAGCCACCGCGGTTGGAGATGGCCCGGCAGGCAGATCCGATCTTCGCTCGGGCTGCGCTGTGGATGAATCCGCGGCAGATGAGCAACGTCGTGCGCACCTGGGCGCAGCTGGCGGACGAATGAGCCAGGCGCGCGGGTGTGTGGCACAAGGACGACGGGCCTGGCTGCGTCCGGTCTGGCTGTGTCTGGTCTGGCCATGCGTGGTCTGCTGGCGCGTGGCCTGGCGGCCTCGGCCCCAGGGGCAGTGGGGTCCGAGCGGGTTGGAGCTACAGCGGGATGTTGCCGTGCACGTTCTTGTGCACCCGGGCGTCGGCGAGGGCGCCCGCCAGCGCCGCGGCGACGGCGCTGCGGGTGTCGCCCGGTGTGATGACCGCATCGACGACGCCGAGTTCCACGGCACGCTCCACACCGCCGACGGTGCGCACGTGTTCCTCGGCGAGCTCGGCGAGCACGGTGGGCCGGCGCTGGGCCGGGACGTCCGCAAGCGTGCGCCGGTGCAAAATGCCGACGGCCGCCTCGGCGCCCATCACGGCGATCTGGGCGTCCGGCCAGGCATAGACCGCGGTGGCGCCCAACGAGCTGGAGTTCATGGCGATGTACGCGCCGCCGTAGGACTTGCGCGTGACCACGGTGACCCGCGGCACGGTGCACTCGGCGAACGCGTAGAGCAGCTTGGCGCCGCGGCGTACGACGCCCTCCCACTCCTGGCCCACTCCCGGAAGGTAGCCGGGCACATCGACCAGGACGATGAGCGGAACCCCGAAGGAGTCGCACATGCGCACGAACCGGGCGGCCTTCTCCGCGGACGTCGAGTCCAGGCAGCCGCCGCGGCGCAGCGGGTTGTTCGCGACCACGCCGACGGTGCGTCCGCCGAACCGGCCGAGCGTCGTCACGATGTTCGGCGCCCATTTCGGGTGCAGCTCGACACCTTCGCCGTCGAGCACCGCGCTGACCAGCGGGCGGACGTTGTAGGCGCGGCGCGGGTTCTCGGGCAGGAGGTCGGCGAGCTCGCGGTCCGCCACCTCGCCGATGTCGCGCTGGTCGGCGAGCAGCACCGCGAGTTCCCGGGTGCGCTCCATCGCCTGCTCCTCGGAGTCGCACGTCACGTGCACGACCCCGCTGCGCCGGGAGTGCACGTCGGGGCCGCCGAGGCTGGTGGCGGTGCACTCCTCGCCGGTGACCGAACGCACCACGTCCGGGCCGGTGACGAAGACCTTCGCCTCCGGACCCATGATCACGATGTCGGTCAGCGCTGGCCCGTAGGCCGCGCCACCGGCGGCCGCGCCGAGCACCAGCGACAACTGCGGGATGCGCCCGGAGGCGCGAACGGTGGCGGCGAAGATCCGTCCGACGCCGTCGAGGGAGGCGACGCCCTCCTGCAGACGTGCGCCACCGGAGTGCCAGATGCCGACGACCGGGCAACCCAGGCGCACGGCGGACTCGATGGCGTGGACGATGCGCGCGCATCCGTCTCGCCCCATCGCGCCGCCCTGTACCGTCGGATCCGTCGCGAACGCAACAACTTCGTTGCCGCGGACGAGGCCGTGGGCGGCAACCACACCGGAGGTGTCGGTGGCTGCGAACACGGACAGGGTGTCGGGGTCGAAGAACTGGGCGAGCCGAGCCTCGGGCGTGCGTGGGTCGACTCGGTCGAGCGTGGACAGACTCACCGTGCGTCTCCTTGCCTGAACGGCGTCGGATGGAATCGGCGGAAGGTCGACGTGCGCCCCCCGGGCCTACACGCCGGTTCGCGTCGGTTCACGGTCCGGCGACCATGGGCGCCCGCCAACGAGACGGGCGTGGCCGTGGCAGCGGGGAGCGGCCGGCGTCACGGCGGTGTGCGGCGGTATCTGGTTGCAGGTTGCAGGCCACGCGGTCGGGTGCCGGTAGAACGGGTGGCCGGCTGGTCGTGCCGGGCGGCGGGATGCTCCGCCCGGCACGTCGTTCAGACCGTGAAGGCCAGACAGACGTCGTGACCGCCGAACCCGAACGAGTTCGACAGTGCCGCGCCGGTGCCGATCGTGCGGTTGTCGACGGCCACGACGTCGAGGGCGATCTCGTCGTCGAGCGCGTCGAGGTTGCGGGTCGCCGGGACGGTCCGTTCGCGCAGCGCGAGGATCGTGGCGATCGCCTCCACCGCGCCGGCCGCGCCCAGCAGATGCCCGGTCATCGACTTCGTCGCCGTGATGGCCACCTGGTCGATGTGGGCGCCCAGGGCCGAGCGCAGCGCCACGGCCTCGGCGAGGTCGCCCGCGGGCGTGGACGTCGCATGGGCGTTGATGTGCACGACGTCCGTCGCCGCAAGCGATGCCGAGCGCAGCGCTGCCCGCACCGCCCGGGCCGCACCCGCGCCCTCGGGATCAGGCGCGGCGATGTGGTAGGCATCCGAGCTGATCCCGGCCCCGGCCAGCGCGCCGTGCACCCGGGCACCCCGGGCGAGCGCGTGTTCGGCGGCCTCCAGCACCACGATCGCCGCGCCCTCGCCGAGCACGAAACCGTCGCGGGCCTTGTCGAACGGGCGCGACGCGGTCTGCGGCGTGTCGTTGCGGCGGGACAGGGCCTGCATCTGTGCGAAGCCGGCGATCGGCAGCGCGGCGATCGCCGCCTCGGTGCCGCCGGCGATGACCACGTCCGCTCGCCCGGCCCGGATGATGTCCAGGCCGAGCGCGATCGCCTCGGAGCCGGAGGCGCAGGCGCTGACCGGGGCGTGCACCCCGGCCTTCGCCCCGAACGCGAGCCCGACCGTGCTGGCCGGGCCGTTGGGCATGAGCATTGGCACCGTGTGCGGCGAGACCCGTCGCGGTCCCTTCTCCCGGAGCACATCGTGCTGGGTGAGCAGCGTCAACACCCCGCCGATCCCGGAGGCGACGCAGGCCGCAAGGCGCTCCTGGTCGACCTCGGGGGTGCCGGCGTCGGCCCAGGCCTCGCGGGCGGCGACCAGCGCCATCTGCTGGCTGCGGTCGAGAGTGCGGGCCTCGACCCGGCCCAGCGGGAGTTCGTCCGCAAGCGGTGCGGCGATCTGGACCGGGAGTTCCTCGATCCAGTCCTCGGTGATGCGTCGGGCGCCGGAGCGGCCTGCGAGCAGCCCCTCCCACGTCGTGGCGACATTGCCACCGAGGGGAGTTACTGCCCCGAGGCCGGTGACGACGACCTGCCTGGGGGTGGTGGTCATGCCGCCACACCCGCCCGCTGGATGTACGACACGGCGTCGCCGACGGTCTTGAGGGACTTCACGTCGTCGTCCGGGATCTTCACCGAGAACTTCTCCTCGGCGGCCACGACGACCTCGACCATCGACAGCGAGTCGACGTCCAGGTCGTCGATGAAGGTCTTGTCCGGGGTGACGTCCGACGGGTCGACGCCGGCAACCTCTTCGAGGATGTCGGCGAGACCGGCGAGGATGTCCTGGGACATGGTGGTGCCTCCTGTGCAGTGGGGTCTGGCGGGTGCGCTCGCGGTCAGGCGACCGCCGCGGGCGTTGGCCGCGGTACGTGGGTCGGGGTCAGGGTGGTGGGGCTGGTCATGGGCAGCGCACGACCTGACCGCAGTAGGTCAGCCCGGCGCCGAAACCGAACAGCAGAACCGGATCGCCGCGGCGGATCCTGCCAGCGTCGAGCAGGCTGGCGAGCCCCAGCGGAATACTCGCGGCGGAGGTGTTGCCCGAGTCGACGACGTCGCGGGCGACGGCGGCGTTCGTGGCGCCGATGCCCGTCGCGAGTGCCTCGACGATCCGCAGGTTGGCCTGATGCGGAACGATACCCGCGAGCTGCTCGGGCGCCACGCCGGCCCGCTCACAGATCTGCCGCACCGTCGGTACCAGCGAGATCGCCCAGCGGAACACCGACTGGCCGGCCATCCGGAACAGGTTGTCGTCGCCGCCGGGCACCTGGATCACCTCGTGGCGGGAGCCGTCATGGCCCCATACCGCCGGGCCGATCTCGTCGGTGTCCGAGGCGCCGACCACGGTCGCGCCGGCGCCGTCGGCGAGCAGGATGCAGGTGGAGCGGTCAGCCCAGTCGGTGTAGTCCGAGAGCCGCTCGGTGGCGACGACGAGGACCTGGCGTACACCACCGCCGCGGACCATGTCGGCCGCGGTGGAGACGGCATAGCTGAAGCCCGCGCAGCCGCCGTTGAGATCGAACGCGCCGGCCCGGGCCGCGCCGACCCGGTACGCGATCTGCGGGCCGACCCCGGGGATCTGCGAGGGGGACGTGCAGGTCGCGGCGATGACCAGGTCGATGCTGTCCGCGGTCAGGCCAGCGGCGGCCAGCGCCTTCTCGGCAGCTGCCGCGCCCATCGCGGCCGTGGTCTCCTCGGCGTCGGCGATGCGGCGGGTCGCGATGCCGGTGCGCGAGCGGATCCACGCGTCGGAGGTGTCGACCTGCTGGGCGATCTCGTCGTTGGTGACGAGCCGGGCCGGGCGATACACCCCGAGCCCGAGCAGCCGGGCGCCGGTCACGCCTGCGTCCCGACGAGCGACCCGTCATCGGCGGCGGTGCGTGGTCGCACCTCGTCCGGGACGGTCAGCAGCCCGCCCGGGCCCGCATGCTCGGCGATGAGGTCGCGGGCGGCGGCCAGATCGTCCGGGGACTTCACCGCGACGATCCGCACCCCGGGCAGTTCGCGGCGGGCGATCCCGGCGAGGGTGCCGGCCGGTGGCAGTTCGATGACCGCGGTGACCCCCAGCTCGCGCAGGGTGGCCAGGCACAGGTCCCAGCGCACCGGCGCGGCGACCTGGGTGACCAGCCGCGACAGCAGTTCGGCGCCGTTGTCGACCCGCGCGCCGTCGGCGTTGGACAGGATGGCCACCTCCGGGGACGCGGGTCGCAGCCCGCTGGCCGCCGCGGCCAGCGCCTCGCGCGCCGGAGTCATGTGGTGGGTATGGAAGGCGCCGGCGACCGACAGGGAACGCAGCCGGACCCCCGCGGGCGGTTCCTCGGCCAGGCGGGCGAGGTCCGCGACGGTGCCGGCGGCGACGATCTGGCCGGCACCGTTGCGGTTGGCGGCGGTGAGGCCCAGTTCGGCCAGCCGGGCGGTGACCACCTCGGGGTCACCGCCGAGCAGTGCCGTCATCCCGGTGGCCGTGCGCGCCGACGCCTCGGCCATCGCCCGGCCGCGCAGGGCGACCAGCACCAGTGCCTGCTCGATGGACAGCACACCGGCGAGCGCCGCCGCGGTGATCTCCCCGACGCTGTGTCCGGCCAGCACCAGCGCGTCCGGTGCCGGCAGCGGCCCGGACTCGGGCACCGGGTCCGGGTCCGGGTCCGCCGTGGAGTACAGCGGCAGACCTAGCTGCTCGGCGGCGGCGAGGCCGCTGGCAACGATCAGCGGCTGGGCGATCGCGGTGTCCCGGATCGTCTCGGCCGGTGCGTCGCACCCGGCTGCCAGCAGGTCGACGCCCGCGGCGGCCGACCACCAGCGCAGTCTGTCCTCCACCCCGGGGAGATCGCGCCAGGCGCGAAGCTGTCCGGGGGTCTGTGCACCCTGGCCGGGTGCGAGGATCGCGAGCACCTGTCCACCTAACCCTTCGCGAGGACCACTTGTCGCTGGCGGCGACTCACCGATGTGTCGACCGGGCGTTGTAGACGTCCTACAAACTCATCGACAGTCAGAAGACTTTCGTTCCTGCTGCGCGTATTGGTCACCATCACCGCAAATACCGACGAAATTGCCAGATACGACCGGTTTCGCAGCGCAGTGCTCCGGGCGCGGAACGGATGTGCACATCAGGACTGCCCTGTAGATGACATACCGTCCAGCCGACCCAGGACCAGCGCGACATGCAGGATGAACCGCTCCCGGTGGTCCGCAGGATCGAGCCCGCAGACCTCCGCCGCCTTCCGCAGACGGTAACGCACCGTGTTTGTATGCAGGTAGAGGGCGCGCGCGGTCGCCTCCAGCGAGGAGCCGAAATCGAGGTAGGCGCCGGCCGTCTCCAGCAGCGGCGAGCCGGCGTCCTGCAGGGGTTTGTACACCTCGTCGATGAGAGAGCGGCGGGCGTCGGCGTCGCCGGCGAGAGCGAGTTCCGGCAGCAGTGCCCGGGCCCGCACCGGCCGGGGTGCGGCCGGCCAGGCCGTCACCACGTCGGCGGCGGCGAGCGCGATCCGCGCCGAGCGGGGCGCACCGTGG
>NZ_JAMQQG010000312.1 GCF_023716925.1 Frankia sp. R82 | reverse complement strand
CAGGGTGCTCAGGGTTTCCAGGGTGATGTTGGCGTTGGGACGCAGGGTGCTCAGGGTTTCCAGGGCACCGCCGGTGCTCAGGGTGGTCTCGGTGCTCAGGGCACGCAGGGCTTCCAGGGCACGCAGGGTTTCCAGGGTGCTCAGGGTTTCCAGGGTGATGTTGGCGTTGGGACGCAGGGTGCTCAGGGCACGCAGGGCTTCCAGGGCACGCAGGGTTTCCAGGGTGCTCAGGGTTTCCAGGGCGCTCAGGGTACGCCGGGCGAGGAGGGCGAGCAGGGCGAGCAGGGCAATAACGGCGTGCAGGGCGCCCAGGGCGTGCAGGGCGCCCAGGGCGTGCAGGCAGCAAACTTCGGAGCGACGTCCACCGTCGTCACGTCTTCCGGTCTCGGCATAGCCCTTGCCTCGTGCCCGGCCGGGAGGTTCGCTGTCGGCGGTGGCGGAGCGGCAGGATTTCCTCTTGGCCTCGTCGCGATCGTCAGCTCGACGCCCGTGGGTGGGTCCCCGGTGTCCCCGGCGACCGGCTGGCAGTCGACGGCCGCCCTTGGCACTCCGGTCACGGCTTACGCAATCTGCGCACTGTAGCCATATCTGATCCTGATCTCCGGCCGGAGTCACCGGGCCAGAGGTAATGCTGCGTGGCGGTACCCCCATCTTCGACCGGGTGGGGGTACCGTCCTTATCGTTTCCGGTCCGTGACCCTCGACCGGCCGCACTATTTAGAGGCCAAGACGAGGCCGAGGATCAACCGACGAGCGGGAACGAAGTCCCACCGGCAGGAATCCCGGAAACGGCGATGGACGTCCGGAAAAGGTTAGTACCGGTGCGCCCCGCGGCCCCCCACCCACCGCCATCCCTTCGAAAAGGTATCGGAAGATGACGCCACCAACGCCCAGGTTCTCCGTTTTCACCCCCAGCCACCGCCCGCGTTATCTCGACGAGTGTCTGGAAACGCTACGGGCTCAGACCCGGACTGACTGGGAATGGATCGTGTTGCTGAACAGCGGCGCACGATGGCGCCCCGAGTCTCCGGACGACCGGGTCAGAGTGGAGGTAGCGGACGGTGTCAGTGGAGTGGGCGCGGCCAAGCGAAGGGCCTGCGAGCTGGCGCGCGGCGAGATTCTGGTCGAGCTCGACCACGATGACCTGCTGGCCAGGGACTGTCTGGCGGAACTGGCGACAGCCTTCGACGGGAACCCCGAGGCCGTCTTCGTCTACAGCCACGCCGCTCAGATCACGCAGGACGGGGGCCGTGACGACAGCCGGTTCGACGCGAGGTTCGGCTGGCGCTACGAGGAAGTAGACGTCGACGGCCGCCGGCTCCTGCAGGCTGTCTCCCTGGCGCCGACACCGCACAACGTCTCGTACATCTGGTACGCACCCAACCATGTCCGGGCCTTCCGGAGGGAGGTCTACGAGAGGATTGGCGGATATGACGCGAGCCGCACGGTGCTGGACGACCAGGATCTGATGTGCCGTCTCTTCCAGGCCGGAGATTTCTACCAGATTCCTCGCTGCCTCTACCTGCAGCGGCTGCATGGCGAGAACACGCAGCGGGACCTCGAGATAAACGCGCACATCCAGCAGGAAACCGTCGTGCTGTACGATCGGTACATCGAGGCCAACGCGCTGGCCTGGGCCTCCCGTCGGGGTCTGCTGGCCTTGGATCTCGGCGCGGCGCACCGCAAGCCGCCCGGCTACCTGGGCGTGGACCAGTACCCGGGAGCCGACGTCGACATTGTCGCGTCACTGCCCGAACCGCTCGACCTTGCGGACGACTCGGTCGGCGTCATCAGAGCCGTGGACTTCCTGGAGCACGTGCCCGAGAAGGTTTCCCTGATCAACGAGCTGTACCGGCTGCTGGTGCCAGGTGGGATGCTCCTCACCCTAACCCCCAGCTCTGACGGCCGGGGCGCCTATCAGGACCCGACACACATCTCCTTCTACAACGAGAACTCGTTCTGGTACTACACCGACGATCAATACCGTGCCTTCGTACCCCAGATCAACGCCCGATTCCAGAGCTCGCGCCTGGTCACCTATTTCCCTACGGAGTGGCACCAGGCAAACAACATCCCGTACGTGGCGGCCAACATGATCGCAATCAAGGGTGGCGTCGAGCGATGCGGAGGTCCACTGCTGTGCGCCCCCCGTAGGCCACTACCCATCGAGGAGGATGCGTCCACCTATGCGAAATAGCGGGTCCGATCAGGGGAGGACGCACTACAGTAGATCTTCCTCCCGTCGAAGGCTGAACCCACGGTGTGGCCAGATCCGGGCGGCGGGCACCGCGTAGCGCAGCAGGCTCAGGTGTGGACGCCGTCGACGAAGATGTCGACCTTCTCGTCGTAGAAGCAGACCAGGCCGGCGATGCGGATGCTCTCGGCCAGGGGGGTGGGATAATACCAGATGACGTCATCGTGGATCTTGTCGCCGACCTCGACGGAGTGGTAGCTGGCGGTTCCCTTGTAGGGGCAGTGGGTGGCTGATGTCGACGGTCGCAGCAGTTCGGTGCGCACGTCGGTGAGCGGCAGGTAGTAGCGGGCGCGCAGGCCCGACTCGAACAGGACGACCGGGCGGACGGAGTCGGCGACCGTCACCCCGTCGATCTCCACCCGCACCTGCCGGGAGCTGGCCAGGATATCGATGCGGTGGTACGGGTTACGAGCGTGGCCGTAGACGATCTCGTCCTCCTCCAGCCACGTGTCCATGGCCGCCCAGTCGATCCGGACCAGGCCGCGCAGCGCCGGGATGGGGGAGTCGGGGTAGGTGGTGGCGGCGTCGGGGGCGCTCTGGCCTGCGATGACGACGTCATGGCGGACCGCGTTGCCCCGGCTCGGCGAGCGCGTGACCGTCCCGTTGGGCCGCAGCGTCGCGAGGACGTCCTCGGCGGGCAGGTAGTAGACGGGATAGTGCGGGCCCTCCCAGACCAGTACCGGGCGGACGGTGTCCACCACGACATGCCCGCCGAGCAGCGCCCGGACCCGCCTGCCCGCCTGCTCGAGGTGGACCCGCTCCCCGGCGGCGCTGGCCGGCTTGGCCGACCCGGCCGCGGGCAGGGCCGCCACCGGCTCCGTCGAGGCCTTCGTCGTGCTCTCGGGTGTGGTGCTCTCGGGTGTGGTGGTGTCGGGTGTGGAGGTGTCCGGTGTGGTTGTCATGGCGTCTCGTCCCCTTCGCTGCGTCCGTTCGCATACATGGCGCTCCGCCCGACCATTCGATCGTGCGTACCGCACCGACGTCCACCGGAACAACGCACCGGACGCCGACCATCCCGACGGGACGCGCCCCTGCGACGCCCCGGCCACTCGGCTCCGACGACTCGGCGACGTCTGTGACCCGAGCCTGACGCGACCATCAGCGGGACGACGTGCCTGTGGGGGCTGCGATGATGGGCATGCGCCAAGCCTCTGGCTCACGGTGGTCGATCGGCTCTCAGGACAGCATGCTGTCCCTGTGGTCGCAGGGATCGGTGCTGTCCATCGGCTCGGCCGGCTCCGGGCTGCTCCAGCGGCTCCTCGCCGCGGGCGTCGGTGCCAGCGGTGCCGACCTTCCCGTGCCCGAGTGATCCGGAGAGGTGAGCGCGGGATTTCCCGGAACTGTGAAACAGCCCGGACATGACCTCGAAAAACGGCTAGCATGCCCATTGTCACGGTCGGTGGCGGCTGGGGCGCTGATTCGCAGGAGCGCGCCGGGAATGCGGGGAACATACGGAAACAGATGCCGGCACCGACTGTTGTCGGCCTCGGCTGGCAGGCGGGCCGGTATCGCGTGGGCACTCCCGGGCGGCTGTGTTCGTGCGAAGGCGACTACTTTCATATCCGGATGCCCGGGTATCCGGATGCCGAGAACAGGAGTGTTATGCCGCTGTACGCGAACACGCCGGCGAACCAGGCCGCGGTGGTAAACGCCATTGGTGCCTGGTT
Source organism: Frankia sp. R82 (assembly GCF_023716925.1). Classification (GTDB taxonomy): domain Bacteria; phylum Actinomycetota; class Actinomycetes; order Frankiales; family Frankiaceae; genus Frankia. The sequence goes on along the minus strand of NZ_JAMQQG010000312.1, from coordinate 24,175 downwards.
TGGTCGGGCCCAGAACCTGATCATCAACGCGCACACCTCCGCCTGGCTGCAGTGGAGCCACGCCAACGTGGTCTTCTACAACTGCGGTGGCATCGGCGGCGCGAACGGTTTCGGCTATGGTGTCGACTACGTTGACGACAACCTGTACAACTGGCTGTCGAACAACCTGGCCGGGCAGCTACCGGGTTACGCGATCCAGCCGTTCCCGGGCTACCGTGCGTCGGGCCCGATCGGCGTCAACGGGCACCGCCGGTGGGCGCAGGACTATTTCAACATCACTCGACTGGCCAATAACAACCAGGCGATCGCCGCCAACACCCATCCCGCTATTCCCGGGGGAAACTACCGGGTCATCCTGAATTTCCACCTGTATGTGGGTGGGCAGTACGCCAACCCCGCCTACCAGGCCCCACCGCCCCCGCCCGGGCCCGGTGGCGGAGCGCCGGCGGCGAACCTGAGCGTCGCCGCCAACCCGGACCAGTGGCCGACCCTGTGACCTGAGGTCCGCGACCTGGAACGACCCGCCGTCCTTCCGCGCTGCCATCGCCGGCTCGGCGATGGCGTCCGGATGGCGCCGCCGAGCCGTCTGCCGAGGGCCGGTGTTCCCCAGGGGTCGTTGCGGCGGAAACCGGGCAGGAGGCGCCCATGACCGAGTCCCGCACCGTTCTGATCACCGGCGCCACCGACGGCCTCGGCCGGGCCCTCGCGGCCCGGCTCGCCACCGACGGCGCCACCCTCATCCTGCACGGCCGTGACCCCGGCAAACTCGCCGTGCTGGCCGACGAACTCACCGCACTCGCCGGCCCCAACGGTCGCCCCGAGCGCGGCCCGGGCGTGCGGACCGTCCTGGCGGACCTGGCGGATCTGGCGCAGGTCCGCCGGCTCGCCGTCGACGTGCAGGCCGCCACCGACCGGCTCGACGTGCTCGTGAGCAACGCCGGCATCGGCTCTGGCGAACCCGACGGTCGCACCCGCCGGACCAGTGCCGACGGTCACGAACTGCGCTTCGCCGTCAACTACCTGGCCGGCTTCCTGCTCACCCTTGACCTCCTGCCGCTGCTGCGCGCCACCGCCGCCCGCTCCGCCGCCGCCCCGGGCGGGCGCGCCCCGGCCCGGATCGTCAACGTCGCCTCCCTCGGCCAGCATCCCCTGGCCCTGGACGACCTCATGCTCGAGCGCGACTACAACGGCGGACGGGCCTATGCCCAGAGCAAACTCGCGCAGATCATGTCCGGGTTCGAGTTCGCCGAGCGGGTGGATGCCGCCGAGGTCACCGTCAACAGCCTGCACCCGGCGACGTACATGCCGACCAAGATGGTGCTGCTGGAAATCGGCCGCAGCGTCGACACCCTCCAGACCGGCGTCGAGGCCACCCACCGACTGGTCACCAGCCCGGCGCTGGACGGTGTCACCGGCCGGTTCTTCGACCGCCAGCGCGAGACCCGCGCCAACCCGCAGGCCTACGACGGTGCCGTCCGCACCGCCCTGTGGGAGCGCTCGCTCGCGCTGGTCGACCGGGTCGACGCTGCCGTCTGATCGGCCGCCGTGGACCGAAACCGGGCCTGGACGTCGGCGCCCAGCCGCAGCATCGTCGTCAACTCGGCATTCATCAGGGTTTCCCCCGGGTGTCGTCGCGGGCTTGCTCCTCCCGGAGAACCGGGCGTCCTGCCTGGGGGGACGTCCGCGCAATGTCCGTGGACGGGTCGGTGGACAACCGAACTCCTCTCGCGAAACGCCGTTCTGCGCCGTCTGAACAGGGCCGGAGTTCACGGCGAACTGTCGATCGGTGCCGAAATGTCAAGCGACGTCCGTCAGATCGCGGACAATGTCGCGGAAATGCCCGGCGAAATCTGCGTGGTGCCGGTGCCCGGTCGGCCCGGTAAGGCGGCACCGGCCGATGCCCCGCGCCGATCCGGTCCTGCCCGGCGGGTGTCCGGTGAATGTCCGGTGTGCCGGCCCGGTCGCCGTCTCGCCGGATATGGCGCCTGGGCTGCGGGGTGTCAGATAAAGGACAGCCTGCGTGGCGTTGCGTGTGCGATCATGATCTGTTGGAATTCGGGGGCACACGGGGTGGTTCCGCCATGCGCGTTGACAGGTATCTGGCCAACAACGAACAGCTGACCGTGCAAATACGACTTCACTGGGTGGTGATTGCCCGGGTGGTCCTCGAGACGGCCGGTGTCCTTGTCGTCGCCATCGCCGTCTCCCTGTACAACGCCGTCCACCACGGGGGCATCGGCGTGTTGGTCACGCTGTCGTGGTGGGTGGCGCTGGCCGCGGTCGTCCGGCTTTCGTGGTGGCTGCTCGGCTGGTATCTCACCGTACTGCTCATTACGGACACCCGGTTGGTGAAGGCGTCCGGGATCCTGTCCCGGCGGATACAGAGCCTGCCGCTGTCGAAGATCACCGACCTGTCCTACCGACTTGACCCCAACGGCCGGCTGCTCGGCTACGGCACGTTCGAGATGGAGACCGAGGGCGATCACGTCAGCGCGTTGGAGAAACTCGAACACGTGCCCCGGCCCGACCGGTTCTATCTGCGCCTGTGCGACGGCATCTTCGGCGGCGCCCCCGAGCCGGCGGTGGACGACTGACGAGACCCGGCCGCCCGGTGCGACCGGCTCTGACCAGCCCGCCCCGGCCTGGCTGCACCGGCACGGCTACCCCGGTACGGGTAGCCTCGCCCTGTGGCGCCGGAGCACAAGCCTGACTTTGCGGATCTGTTGACCCTGGACGCCGTGGACCGCGACATCTTCCGCGGTCGCTGCCACGAGGGAGCGCCGATGCGTGCCTTCGGCGGGCAGGTCGCGGCCCAGGCCCAGATCGCGGCCGGTCGCACCGTCGACCCCGACCGGCGGATGCACTCGCTGCATGGCTACTTCCTGCGCCCCGGTCGCACCGACGCACCGATCGTCTACCTCGTCGAGCGGCTGCGCGAGGGCCGGTCGTTCACCACCCGCCGGGTCAGCGCCGTCCAGGACGGGGAGGTCATCTTCTCGATGTCGGCCTCCTTCCAGCGTCCCCGGGACAGTGACGACAGCCATCAGTTGCGGATGCCGGACGTTCCCGGCCCCGACGAGCAGGCCCGGCGATGGGGGCCGATGCTGATCGCCCCCGATTTCCCGCCGTTCCAGCTACTCGACATCCGTCTGGTGACCAGCTCCGTCGCCCCCGCGGACGGGATGCCCCGGCAGTACGTCTGGGTTCGCGTCGACCAGCCGTTGAGCGATGACCCGCTGCTGCACGTCTGCGCGCTGACCTACCTCTCGGACGTCACCCTGTCCACCACCGCGCGGCGCCCGCACCAGGCCCGACCCGGGCGGCTCGACCTGGTGTCCCTCGACCACGCGATGTGGTTCCACCGTCCGTTCCGCGCCGACGACTGGCTGCTGTTCGCCCAGGACAGCCCGACCGTCGGCGGCACCCGCGGGCTGTCCCGGGGGATGTTCTTCACCCGGGACGGCGAGCTTGTGGCCTCCGCCGTGCAGGAGGCGGGCCTGTTGCGGCACTGAGCGGTACCGTCGTCTGCCATGACCGATGTGTCTGCCGCGAGTGATGTGTCTGCCGCGAGTGATGTGTCTGCCGCGAGCGATGTGTCTGCGGCGAGCGATGCGATCGTCGCGCTGCGGCCTGAGTACACCCCGGCGGCCATCACGGACCTACGCGACCGGCTGCGCCGTACCCGCTGGGCCGACCCCGAGCCGGTCAACGACTGGTCGCAGGGCGTTCCCGTCGCGTACCTGCGCGAGCTGTGCGACTACTGGGCCGACGGCTATGACTTCGCCGCCGCCCAGGCCCGGCTGCAGGCCTATCCGCACTTTCGTACCTCCCTCGACGGGCTCGGCCTCCACTTCCTGCACGTGCGCTCGCCGCATCCCGGGGCGTTGCCGCTGGTGCTCACGCATGGCTGGCCCGGGTCGGTGGTGGAGTTCCTCGGCGTGATCGACGCGCTGACCGACCCGGCGGACCCGGCGGACGCGTTCCACGTCGTCGTGCCGTCCCTGCCCGGCTACGGCTGGAGCGACCGGCCGACGTCCACCGGCTGGGGCCTGGCACGCATCGCCCGCGCCTGGGACGACCTCATGGCCCGGCTGGGCTACGACCGTTACGGTGCGCAGGGCGGTGACTGGGGCGCGATGGTCACGACCAGCCTCGCCCAGCAGCGGCCCGCCCACCTCGTCGGCGTGCATGTCAACATGCCGCTGGTCGGGATCGGAGCCGGGGGCCGGGCGGCCGCCCGTGACGGGCTCACCGCAGCCGAGCAGGCGGCACTCGCCCGACTGCGGCAGCACCAGACCTGGGGGATGGGGTACTCCACACAGCAGTCCACCCGCCCGCAGACGGTCGGCTACGGCCTGGTCGACTCGCCGGTTGCGCAGTGCGCGTGGATCGTGGAGAAGTTCCACGAGTGGACCGACTGCGGCGGTCACCCGGAGAACGCGCTGTCGCGCGACCAGATCCTCGACGACGTGTCGGTCTACTGGTTCACCGCGACGGCGGCGTCCTCGGCCCGGCTGTACTGGGAGAGCCTGCGTCAGATCGACTTCGACGAGGTCGCGGTGCCGGCCGGGATCTCGGTGTTCCCGCACGAACTGTTCCGTACGTCCCGGCGCTGGGCCGAGCGCCGCTTCACCGACCTGCGCTGGTTCGGCGAACCGGCCCGCGGCGGCCATTTCGCCGCCTTCGAGCAGCCGGCCCTGTTCGTCGACGAGGTCCGCGGCTTCTTTCGCCTCGTCCGCTGACGAAGGGGACGAGGCGAAAGGCCAGGGGTGTGGTGTCACCTGGCGCATCCCACCGGATCACGCCGACCGCGGTCGGCGCCGGGCTGGCTACGAGCAGGCGGCGTCGCCGGCGGTGCCGAGGCCGTTGTCGTCGAGGCGTACCTCGGACCAGTCGAGGCCCTCGAGGTTGACGACGATCGCCTCCTGGGTGGTGCGGGCGATCACGACGAGCGCCTCCACCGACGGATCGGGATTCTCCTCGCGATGCGGCACGTACGGCGGGACGAACACGTAGTCGCCCGGGGACGTCTCGACGCGGGTCTCGACCGGGTCGTCCCCCTCGACGTTGAGAAAGACGAAGACGGGATTGCCGGCGACCACGTAGATGGCGGTTTCGGACGCGCCGTGATGATGATTGCCCGAGGACGTCGACGCGGGCACGTGCGTCTGGCCCATCCACAGGTTGCGGGCGCCAACGGTCTTGCCGCTGATCGCCTCGCGGCGGCGCATCCCCGAGGTCTGCGTGGTGTCACCGACGAGGCCGGCGGGGGCGACCCGGTGCAGCCGACGGTGGAACGGGTCGATGTCGGCCGGCACCGCGACCCCGCCGGGCGTGCGGATGATCCGGATGGCTGACCCGGCTGACCCGGCGAACTCGGCGGACATCAGGCTCCTTCGGCGAGCAGGTGACGCAGGGCGTCGGCGGCCCGGCGGGTGACCGACTCGGCGAGGCCGGTGCGCGACCAGACGGCGAGCGGCAGGGCGCCGGGGGAGGGCAGGTCGTCGCGGACGACGAGGCCGACCGGGGTGTGGTGCAGCGTGGCCATCAGCGCAACCCCGAGGCCGGCGCCGACGGCGGCCTGTACCCCGGCGAGCTGGATGGCCTCCGCGCCGATCACCGCGGGCAGGCCGTGGCGGGACAGTGTCTCCAGCGCCCGGGTGCGCAGGGCGCACGGATGGTCGAAGGCGACCAGCGGGATCGGCAGGCTGCCCGCGGGGCGGTGCCAGCCGGGGGCCGCGTACCAGGTCAGTTCCAGATCGCCGACGGGGCGGGCGCGTGGGTCGTCGGCCGGGCCGAGCAGCAGGGCGAGGTCGACCCCGCCGCCGTCGAGCCGTTCGCGCAGCTTCGCCCCTCGGTCGATCCGGAAGCGGATCTGATGGCCGGCCGGACCGTTCTCCAGTGCCGCCCGCAGCGGCGGCAGCACCTGGGCGGCGGCGTGCTCGGTCGACCCGATGACGATGGTCGTGTCGTCCGCGAAGCCGAAGTCCTCGAGGGTCTCGTCGTGCAGGGCGAGCATCCGGCGGGCCTGGGTGAGCAGTTTCTCGCCGTCGGCGGTCAGCCGGGAGCCGCGACCCTGCCGCTCGACCAGCAGCCGACCGGTGGCCGATTCCAGCCGGCGCACATGCTGGCTGACCGCCGCCTGACTCAGGTGCAGCGACGTCGCGGCCCGCTGGAAACCGCCACAGTCCGCGACAGCGACGAGGCTGCGCAGCGGAGCGATGTCCAGGGTCCGGCGCATGTTCACCAGATTACTCGACAACGCATAACGATCTGCGATGGATCGCCATCATGAAGCATCGTTGGACATACCGGCGCACGCACCGCATGCTGAGCCCCATGACCCAGTTGACCTGCGTGTTGCTGACACGTTGTCGCTGGCTTGACTTTGCCCGCGGCCAGGCCGCGCTCTGTCGCTGACTCCTGCTGCCACCGCGCTGGCCGCTCCAGCCCGCGCTCGCTCCCAGCCAGACCCTATGTCGCGTCTGCGCTGACCCCCATGTTGCCCGTGACGGTGTTGGTAGCCGTGTGGGCAGCTGTGTCGTGTTGGCGTTCGTGTAGGCGTCCAGGAAGGTCAGTATGTCCAATAATACCCGGAATCCGGACCGCACCCTGAAGCTGGGCGCCGTGCTGTTCGGCGTCGGTGGTCCCGGTCAGCACACGACCTGGCTGGATCCTGACATCCCGACCAACGCCAGCGTCGACGTGCACTGGTACATCGCCCGCGCGCAGCAGGCCGAGGCGGCGAAGTTCGACCATGTGTTCATCGTCGACAGCCAGTTCATCACCCCGGACTCGCCGCACCACTACCTGAGCCGGCTCGAGCCGCTCACGCTGCTGTCCGCCATCGCCGTGCACACCAGCCACATCGGCCTGGTCGGCACGATCACCACGTCCTACAACGAGCCGTTCAACGTCGCCCGCCGGCTCGCCTCGCTCGACCACATCAGTGGCGGTCGCGCCGGGTGGAACGTCGTGACCAGCGGGGACGCGGGCACCGCGGGCAACTACGGCCGCGACGAGCACTACGACTACGCCACCCGCTACGGACGGGCGCTCGAGCACGTGCAGGTCGCGCAGGGGCTGTGGGACTCCTACGAGCCGGACGCCTTCCCCCGTGATCGCGAGCGCGGCGTCTTCTTCGACCGGACCCGCCAGCACACCCTGGACCACCGCGGCGAGTACTTCGGCGTGGTCGGCCCGCTCAACCTCGAGCGCACCCCGCAGGGCCAGCCGGTGATCTTCCAGGCCGGCGACTCCGAAGAGGGCCGTGACCTGGGCGCGAGCATCGCCGAGGCGATCTTCACCCATGCCCCCACGCTGGCCCGGGCGCAGGCGTTCCGCCGGGAGATGCGGGCCCGGGTGGCGGCGAAGGGCCGCGACCCCGAGCATCTGCTCATCGTCCCCGGTATCTCCCCGGTGATCGCCGACACCGACGAGCAGGCGCGGGCCAAGGACGACGCGGCTCGCGGCGGGCGCAGCTTCGAACGCGCCCTGGCCGAGCTCGGCCGCCCGTTCGGGTGGCACGACTTCACCCGCTATGACCTGGACGCCCCGTTCCCCGACGTGGGCGACGCCGGGGAACGCAGCTTCCGCACCGCGGCCGAGGCCATCACGACGCTGGCCCGCGAGGGCGGGCTCACACTGCGCCAGGTCGTCGAGCACCAGCTGGACGCCCAGCGCTCGCCGTTCGTCGGGTCGCCGCTGACCGTCGCCGACGAGATCCAGCGCTGGTACGAGGCGGACGCCTTCGACGGCATCAACATCACGGTGAACTCGGCGCGCGAGTTCGCCCGTTTCGCCGAGCAGGTGGTGCCGATCCTGCAGGAGCGCGGGGTGGTGCGGGCGGAGTACTCGGCGACGACGCTACGCGGCAACCTCGGCCTGCCGATCCCGACGAACCGGCACACACTGGCCCGCGAGGCCGGTAGCCTTGACGCGGTGGAGGTCGGCACGTGGTGAGTCCACCGCAGGTTATCGACTCGGCCCGGCTGCGTTATGTCTTCGGCTCCTTTCCCTCGGGCGTGGCGGTCGTGGCCGCGGTCGTCGAGGGCAGGCCCGTGGGGCTGCTGGTGAGCTCGTTCACCTCGGTCTCGCTGGAGCCACCCCTGGTCTCGGTGTGCGTCGCGCACTCCTCGAACACCTGGCCGCTGTTGCGGACGGCACCTCGCCTCGGCGTGAGCATCCTCAGCGCCGAGCAGGAACGCGCCGGTCGGCAGCTCGCCGGCCGCGGCGCCGACCGGTTCGCCGACCTCGACTGGCGCACCACCGACGACGGCGCCGTCCTGCTGGACGACGCCGGTGGCTGGTTGGAGACGAGCGTCTCCCAGCAGGTCCGGGCCGGCGATCACGACATCATCGTGCTGCAGGTGCACGACCTCGACGCCGACCACGACGTCAGCCCGCTCGTCTTCCACGCCAGCCGCTTCCGCCGCCTGGAGTGATCCGCCGCCTGGAGTGATCCGCTACCTGAAGTGATGGTTGCCTCGTGCCCGCCGGCGCGGTGTTCCGCGGAACACTCGTCGACGGGCACGACGGCGTACGGGGACGGCGGCGTACGGGGACGACCCCGGCCAGGCCGGCGGGATCAGCCGGCGAGGGTGGCGACGGAGACGTCCCACAGGCGGGCAGCGGCCTCGGGGTCGAGGGCGTGGGCGGCGACGCCGTGGCGGGCGGACAGCGCCCCGACCTCGGCCTCGTGGCAGTCCTCGAAGTACCGTCCGCCGATGCCGGCCAGCAGCGGGGAGGTCGCCAGCAGGACCGAGGTGGCCGCACCCTGCTCGGGGGTCTTCCACCGCAGCCGCGGGCCACCCTCGGCCCCGGCGGCGGCCCGCAGCCGCGCGAGTTCCTCCTCGGTGACGTAGCGCTGCAGGTTGGTGCGGATGCCACCGGGCATGAGCGCGTTCACGGTGATGCCGTCGCCCGCCCACCGGCGGGTGGCCTCGACGGCGAACAGCACGTTCGCGGTCTTCGACTGCCCGTAGGCCGACCATGGCTCGTACGGACGGCGCTCGAAGTGGATGTCGTCGAACACGACGGGGGAGCGGTGGTGGGCGCTGGAGCTCACCGACACCACCCGCGCCTCGCCGGTCGCCGCGGCCGCGGCCGCCAGCGCCGGGTGCAGGCCGGTGGCCAGGGCGAAGTGGCCGAGGTGGTTGGTGGCGAACTGCAGCTCGAAGCCCTGTGAGGTGCGCCGCGGCGGCGAGGCCATGACGCCGGCGTTGTTGACCAGTATGTCCAACGGGCCGGCCCAGTCGGCGACGAAGCCGGCGACGCTGGCCGGTTCGGCGAGGTCCAGCCGGCGGACCTGGACCGCCACCTCGGCCTTCAGCTCGGCGGCCACCCGCTCACCGGCGGCGACATCGCGCACGGCCAGGGTCACCTCCGCTCCGGCGCCGGCCAGAGCCCGGGCCGTCTCGATGCCGATGCCCGAGGCGCCACCGGTGACGATCGCGCGTCGCCCGGTCAGGTCGGTGCCCGCGATCACCTCGGCGGCGGTCGACTCGGCACCGAACGGCGTCGTGATCCGGTCGCTCATGGGACGTTTCCTCCAGAAGATCGGTAGCATCAAGCGGAGGCTCCTCCACTTCGATCGGTCATAACCGGAGGTCCCTCCGGAAAAATTCCCGGGAGGTGGACATGACGGCACGTCCGCTGCGCGCCGACGCGCGGCGCAACCGGCAGCGCCTGTTGGAGGTGGCCGTCCGGGTGCTGTCGCAGGACGGGCCGGACGTGCCGCTGGAGGCGGTCGCGCGGGAGGCCGGCGTGGGCATCGGCACCCTCTACCGGCACTTCCCCACCCGCGAGGCCCTGGTGGACGCCGCCTACCAGGGCGAGCTCGACCGTCTCTGCGACTGTGTCGACGATCTGCTCGCGACACTGGCGCCCGCCGCGGCGCTGCGGGCCTGGATGGACCGGTTCTTCGACTACCTGGCGACCAAGCGGGGGATGGGGCCGGCGCTGCGGGCGCTGGTCGCCTCCGGCGGCAATCCGTTCGAGCGCAGCCGGCAGCGGCTGACGACCGCACTCGCCACCCTGCTGCGGGCCGGCGGGGCGGCGGCCGAACTACGGGTCGACGTCGACCCGGACGACGTGCTCGTCGCCCTGTCCGGGATCTGCCTGGCCGCCGCCGACCGCCAGGACCGCGACCAGGCCGCCCGCCTGCTCGACCTGTTCCTCGCCGCGCTGCGCCCGGCCGCCGCGGGGGAGCCGCGCTACGGACGTCGCAGCCAGGGAACCATCGGGTAGGGGCCGGTGCCCAGCGACGCCCGGGGAATCGCGGTGTGCGGGCGGGCGCCGGGGGTGGGGCGCAGCCAGAAACGGTGGGCGATGTTCGCGATGGTCAGGGTCGCCTCGGCCAGGCCGAACGTGTCGCCGATGCACTTGCGGCTGCCCCCGCCGAACACGGTGAACGCACCGGGCGGAATCTGCTGGGCCCGCTCGGGCAGCCAGCGGTCGGGATCGAAGTGCTCCGGGTCCTCGAACAGGGCGCCGTCGTGGCCCATCGCGTACGGGCTGTAGAGGACGATCGTGTTGCGGGGCAGGTGCCGTCCGCCGAGCTCGGTGTCCTCGGTGGTCAGCCGGGTGAGCACCCAGGCCGGCGGATAGAGCCGCAGCGTCTCGTGCAGGACGCGGGCGGTGTAGCCCAGCGCGGGCAGGTCGGCGACACCGGGCGTCCGGCCGCCCGAGCGCTCGAGGACGTCGGCGATCTCGGCATGCACCCGGGCCTCGATCTGCGGGTGGTGCGCCAGGACGTGCAGCACCCACACGATCGCGTTCGCCGTGGTCTCGGTACCGCCGATGAGTAGCGTCATGACCTGGTCGAACACCTCGGCGTCGGTCAGCTGCCCGGCGCCGTCCCCGCTGCCGTCTCCGTCCCGCGCGGCGACGAGGATGGACAGCAGGTCACCATGGTCGGTGGCGTCGCGGCGCTGCAGCTCGATCGTCTCACCGATGACGGCGAGCATCCGCTGGCGGACCTCGTCGAAGCGGCGGTTCGCCGGCAGCGGGAGCTTCTCCCACCAGTCGACCGGGGCGACCGTGCGCTGGTAGACCCCGCGCATGATGATCGGCATGCACGCGGCGACCTCGGCCAGGATCCGGGACTCGGCGACGTCGGTGGCGAACATCGTGCGGGCGGTGATCCGCAGGGTGAGGGCGTGCAGTGCCTCGTTGACGTCGAGCGCCTCGCCCTCGTGCCAGGTGGCCAGCACCCGGTCGATCTCCTCGGCCATCAGCTGCAGGTAGCCGTCCTGCCGCCCGGAGTGGAAGGCCGGCTGCATCAGCCGGCGCAGCCGACGGTGCACCTCCCACGGCGCACTGACCAGGCCGTCCCCGATGAGCAGACGCACCTTGTCGAACAGCGGCCCACCCTTGTCGTAGACCCGGGAGCGGACCAGCACCTCGGCGACCAGGTCCGGATGGCACGCCAGGTAGGCCCGGCGCGGTCCGAGGTCGATCTCCACCAGATCACCCTGGGCGGGCAGGCCGGCGAGGAAGTCCAACGGCCGACGCATCAGCGCCGGCGCATGACCAAGCCCGGGAACCCGCCCCCGGGCCACGGCAAACGTGTACGAACCGGTCCGCGGGTGCCCACGCCCGGGCCGGACGGCGGTCTCGCTGGCAGTCACCACAGCATCACCTAACGGCTGCCGGCGGGTGCTCCGCCAGTCGAGCGTCCGAGAGCGCCGGGCGGCTCCTCGGACGGCAGGACCTGACGCGACACCAGCGGTTCCTGGGATACCAGCGGTTCCTGAGACGGAGCAGGTTCCGGGGTGGGCAGTGGATGCGGACGCAGCCGGGTGACCGGGGCGTGCAGGTCGACCCAGCCGGAGGTCGCGCCGTCCCAGACGAAACCGTCGCCGAAGTAGCGTGGGGTGAGGTACTCGAACTCCTGGCTGCCGCCGATGAGCAGGTCCACGGCGCCGAGATAGCGGCGGACGTCGGCACGGGCGCCGAGCGGGCCGGCCAGCAGCGCGTCGCGGGCCCGGGCGTACTCCCGCTCGTGCCGGTCGACCAGCGTGCACAGCCGGTCGACCGCGGTCTGCAGCGCCAGGCCGTCGTGTTCGACCAGCACGCGCACCACGGTCATCGGGTCGTTCTGGGCGTGCTCCTTGCGCCAGGACAGCAGATCATTGACGATGATCATCTGGCGCCGGCAGTGGTCGTGGACCTCGGCGAGCTCGGTGCGGACGTCACTGAGATCCACCCCGGCGCCGTATTCGGTCATCAGCTCGATGAAATCGCAGCCGAAACTGTCCAGCCGGACGGCCAGACAGGTCTCGTAGTCGGGCACCGTGCCGGCGAGCTTCGCGTCGATCTCGGTGGCACACCCGCGCAGGAACGCGGCGAGGGCGGCGACGAGACGCTGGGTCTGGGCGCGGCTGAGCCCCGTGCTGATCCGCTGCCACAGGTCGCGTGCGGCCCGCCCGTAGGCGACCTGATCCACCCGCACCCGCTCGGCCTCCACCTCGCCACCGGGACGTCCGTCGGGACGTGGCTGGTCGGGGATGAAGTCGCGGACGATGGCGGCGAACACGGCCCGGGCCTCCTCGAGGCTTGCGCCGAGGCCGGTCCGGTCGGACACGAACGTGTCGATGACCGTGACGAACTGATACCAGTCGGCGACGTCCCGGGCGCGCTGTTCGTCCGCGTCCGGCACCGTGAGCGGGCCGTAAATACCATTGCGCTGACGCAGGAAGAAAAGTAGTTCGGATTCGCTGGGAAAGCAGTCGGCCAGGTGCTCGCGCACCCATCCGTTGGACGCGAACTCGATCTGCGCGGCCTTCGGATGGTACCGCCACGGCAGCGACCGGGGAAGCTCGGGAAGAAAGAACTCGCGCACCGGACCGGACGGCGAGGCCGATTCCATCTGCTCCTCGTTTCTTGGCGTCTCGGCGGCGGCGGACGGGGCCGCCGCCAGACGTCGAGCGCCGGGACCCGATCATCGGACACTGATATCCGGAGCCGATCCAGTCAGGGCTGGCCGTGAGATGGGGGCGTGAGACGGGAACAGGTGGGGAAACAGGGAAAACATTAGGTAGCACGCTCACCGCTGTCAACCGATGTGGCCTGGATGGGTTTGGGTGAGTGACCGGTCGGAGTGGCACGACGGCCGCGTTCTGGCGCCATCTTCCGCATACTGCGAGCCGACTCACAGACCGGGGCGGACGTCCTCCGTGCGCGCCCCGCGACGGCGGCTGGTGCCGAGTCCGATGCAGACCACAAACTCCGTGATCGTTACGTCTCGCCACCAGCTCGACAGCAAGATCTGCCTACCCGGGTCGTCGTGTGTGGTCGGTCAGGGTGAGGCGCTCGCCGCGCCAGTGCCGGCGGATCCACCGGTCGTGGCTGACCAGCACGATCGCGCCCGCAAAGCCGTCGAGGGCGGTCTCGAGTTCGTCGACGAGGGCCAGGGACAGATGGTTGGTGGGCTCGTCGAGCAGCAGGACGTCGGCATCGGCATCGAGCACCAGGGCCAGCGCCAGCCGTTGCCGCTGGCCGGCCGAGGCCCGTCCCAGTGGCACCAGGAGCTGGTCGCGGGTGAACAGCCCGAACGCCAGCAGCGCCTGCGCGTCCTCGGCGCGTACCTCGACCCGTCCGCCGTCCACCGTGGCGCGGTCGTCCCGGGCGGCGCGACGGTTCATCGCGGCGCGGCCGTGGGCGAAGGCGGCCAGCAGGGTGCGGTTGGGACGGGTGACGGGGATCTGCTGGGGGAGATGGGCGATCGTGGCCCGGCGGGTGATCTCGCCCCGGTCGGCGGCGAGGTCGCCGGCCAGCACGCGCAGCAGGGTGGTCTTGCCGGCCCCGTTCGGGCCGTCCACCAGCAGTCGATCCCCGGCGCCGACGGTCAGTGACACCGCGGGCAGCCGTCCGGAGATCTCCACGTCCACCGCGCTCAGCACCATCCCGGACGAGCCGGTCGGACCGCCGGAGCTGGTCGGATCGGCAGAGCTGGTCGGATCGGCGGAGCTGGTCGGGTCGCCGTGACCGGCCGGGGGCCGGCGGGCCGGCAGGGCGAAGCGCAGGGGCTCGGGGGGTGCGGCGACGGGGTGGTCCAGCAGGCGGCGCAGGCGTTCCTCGGCGTTGCGCACCCGGCTCGCGACCGCCTGCTGGACCCGGTCGCCGGCCAGACCGTAGGACATCTTGTTGCGGTCGGTGGCCGCCCGGTGCGGGGACACCCGGCGGGCCGTGGTCGCCGTCGCCTCCCGTTGCCGGTCCACCGCGGCCTGCCAGTCGGCGTGGGCCTGGGCCTGGCGGGCCCGGGCGGCGGTGCGGGCCTGGAGATACCCCGCGTAGCCGTTGCCGTAGCGGGACAGCCCGAGGGTGGCCGCGTCCACTTCGACAAGGGTGTCGGCGACCGCCTCGAGGAACACGCGGTCATGGGAGACCAGCGCCGTCGTTCCCGACCGGGCGCGCAGGTGCGTGGCCAGCCAGTTCAGCGCGTCGTCGTCGAGATGGTTGGTGGGCTCGTCGAGCAGCAGCACCTCCCGGCCGGCCACCAGCACACAGGCGAGTCGCAGTCGGGCCTGCTGTCCGCCGGACAGCGTCGCGAGCGCCCGTGGTCGCCGCAGCCCGGCGAGCCCCACACCGTGCAGCACCCGCTCGACCCGGGCGTCGGCGTCATAGCCGCCCCGGAGATCGAACACGGTCAGCAACGTGCCGTACTCGTCCAGAACCTCGGCCGAGCGGGCCGCGTCGAGTGGCCCGCGCGAGCCGGACATCACGGCCTCGAGCTCGTGCAGCCGGGCCGCCAGTGTGCGCAGTTCCGCGAGCGCGTCGTCGACGGCATCGCCGACCGTCCAGCGTGCCGGGAACGCCGCCTCCTGCGGCAGGTACCCGACGCCGGCGTCCGCGGCGACGACCACCCGCCCCTCGTCGGGCTGCTCGCAGCCGGCGAGCAACCGCAGCACGGTGCTCTTGCCGGCACCGTTCTCGCCGATGATCCCGGTGCAACCGCCGGGCGGCAGGGAGCAGCGGACGTCCCGCAGCACCGGGCGATGATCATACGACTTGCTGACGCCATCCAGGGTGAGCTGGGTGGACATACGTGTCCTCCGAGGCGGTACCAGGCGGGACGGCCACGGCGGGCCGTCAGGTCGGCGCCTCAGCGGAGCATCGACAACTCGTTTCGTCCGGGGACGGGTGCGGCACTGAACCTGCCACACCGCGGGCGGCTCGGCAACGGAGTTTCCGATCGGACGTCCGTCCGAGCCGACCGGACACGTCCGAGGCGTAGCGGCCTCGACCCACCGAGCGCGGGTGGCAGGGTGCGGGGGCCGGCTGCGGACGGCGCGATGCGGACCAGTCGTGCGGTGGCGGACAGCGGATCGGCCGGGAGTGGATCGGCCGGGAGTGGATCGGCCGGGATAGGTATGATTTTCGCCGCGGATGCAGCGTGGCGGATGCCTGGTGTTCGCAGCCCTGTTCACCTGAATTCGTATGGAGGAACTCCGTGACCACCCGCGTCGAGACGCTGGAATTCCAGGCGGAGGCGCGCCAGCTGCTGCGGCTGATGGTGCACTCGATCTATTCCGACAAGGACGTGTTCCTGCGGGAGCTGATCTCCAACGCGTCCGACGCGCTCGACAAGCTGCGGCTGGCGTCGCTGACCGACCAGCAGCTCCGGGTCGACACCTCCGACCTGCACATCGACCTCGAGGTCGACCGGGAGGCGCGCACCCTGACGGTGCGCGACAACGGGATCGGCATGTCCCGCACCGACGTGGTCAGCCTGATCGGCACGATCGCCCGCTCGGGCACCGCCGAGCTGCTGCGCTCGCTGTCCGAGGCGCGGGCGGCCGGTGACACGACGGCCTCGGCGGACCTGATCGGCCAGTTCGGCGTCGGTTTCTACGCGACGTTCATGGTGGCGGACCGGGTCAGCCTGGTGACCCGGCGGGCGGGCGAGCAGACCGGCACCCGGTGGGAGTCCAGCGGCGAGGGTTCCTACACCATCGAGGACGTGGCCGACGCACCGCGCGGAACCGCGGTCACGGTGCACCTCAAGGCCGAGGACGCCGAGGACCGGCTGTTCGACTACACCGACGACCGCAAGATCCGCGAGATCGTCAAGAAGTACTCCGACTTCATCGCCTGGCCGATCCGGATGGCGGTGGAGCGTCCCGCGCCGATCGTCGATGCTGATGCCACCGACGACGCCGACGAGGCCGATGCCACCGCCGAGGCCGGGGAGTCCGGCGCGGCCACGGCGACGACGGTCGAGATCGAGACGTTGAACTCGCGCAAGGCGCTGTGGGCCCGCCCGCGGGACGAGGTCGACCAGGCCGAGTACAACGAGCTCTACCGGCATCTGAGCCACGACTGGAGCGATCCGCTCGAGGTCGTCCAGATGAAGGGTGAGGGCACCTTCGAATACGAGGCGCTGCTGTTCATCCCCTCCCGCGCGCCGCTGGACCTCTACACCCGCGACGCGCGTCGCGGCGTCCAGCTGTACGTCAAGCGGGTGTTCATCATGGACGACTGCGAGGCACTGCTGCCGAACTATCTGCGGTTCGTCAAGGGTGTCGTCGACGCCCGCGACCTGTCGCTGAACATCTCCCGGGAAATCCTGCAGCAGGACCGCCGGATTCAGCAGGTCCGCCGCCGGCTGGTGCGCAAGGTGCTGGCCACCCTGAAGAACCTGCTCGACAACGACACCGAGAAGTACCGCACCTTCTGGGCGGAGTTCGGCGCCGCGGTCAAGGAGGGTCTGCTCGACGCGGCCGAGGACAGCGAGGCGATCCTCGAGATCGTCTCCGCCGCGTCCACGCATGACCCGGAGCAGCCGACGACGCTGCGCGCCTATGTCGACCGGATGAAGGAGGGCCAGTCCGAGATCTACTACGTGACCGGCGACTCGCGGGCAACCCTGGAGAACTCCCCGCACATGGAGGCGTTCGCGGCGCGCGGCTACGAGGTGCTGATCCTGACCGACCCGGTCGACGAGGTGTGGGTCGAGCGGGTCGGCCGGTTCGCCGACAAGCCGCTGCAGTCCATTGCCAAGGGCCAGGTGGACCTCGACACCGACGAGGAGAGGAAGGACGCCGAAGGCGAGCGGGAACAGCAGCGCAAGGACTTCGCGCCGCTGCTGGCATGGCTCGGTGAGCGGCTGCGCGACGAGGTCAAGGAGGTGCGGCTGTCGTCGCGGCTGACCACCTCGCCGGCGTGCGTCGTCGGTGACAGCTTCGACATGACGCCCGCGCTCGAGCGGATGTACCGCTCGATGGGCCAGCCGGTGCCGCATGCCAAGCGCATCCTCGAGCTCAACCCCACCCATCCGCTGGTCGTCGGTCTGCGCCGGGCCCACGAGCAGGACGCCGCCGCCGCCGCGCTCACCGAGACGACGGATCTGCTCTACGACCTGGCGCTGCTGGCCGAGGGCGGCGACCTGCGCGACCCGTCCCGCTTCACCCGTCTGCTCGCCGGTCGGCTGGCCAGCGCCCTGTAAGTCGTGGCCAACGGCCCTCGGATGACGCCGGGCGGGTCCCCGCCGCGCGGAGGATCCGAGGGCCGGGTGCCGCGGTCGGGACGAGGACCTGCGACAGGCCGCGGAAATCGACGGTCGATGCGACATCGGCTAGTTTTTGTCCTGGGTGTTGTCGGATCTGGGGCCTGAGACTGGGGAGGTGTGCCGACGTGCACACAAGCGGTGATATTTTTGTCGATGGCCAGTGGATTCCGTCGACCTCACAGCGCCAGCTCGAGGTCCTGTCACCCAGCACCGAAGAGGTGATCGGCCGGGTTCCGGACGCCGGTCTCGAGGACGTGAACGCGGCGGTGGCGGCCGCGCGGCGGGCGTTCGACACCGGCCCGTGGCCGCGGCTGAGCCCGGCGCAGCGCGCACAGGTACTGGGCGAGCTGCTCGAGCAGCTGGTCAAGCGGGGCGACGAGCTGGCCCGGACGATCTCCGCGGAGAACGGTGTCCCGGCTGCGTTCGCCCGCGCGGCGCAGGTCGACAACGGGCTTGACGTGCTGCGTTACTACACCGAGCTCGCGGCGACCTTCGAGGTCGAGACGCCGCGTGCGGGCCGGTACTCGCCGGCGATCGTGCGGCAGGAACCGCTGGGCACGGTCGCCGCGATCGTCCCGTGGAACGTCCCGTTCTTCCTGGCGATGATGAAGGTCGCGCCGGCTCTTGCCGCGGGCTGCACGGTGGTCCTGAAGGCGGCCCCCGAGACGCCGCTGAACGCCTACCTGCTCGCCGAGGCGGTGGCCGAGGTCGGGTTGCCGCCGGGTGTGCTCAACGTGCTGGCCGCGGGGCCGGAGTCCAGCGAGGCGCTGGTGACCCATCCCGGAATCGACAAGGTCGCGTTCACCGGCAGCACCGCGATCGGTCGACGCATCGCGTCGCTGGCCGGTGGTCAGCTCAAGCGGGTCACCCTCGAACTCGGCGGCAAGTCGGCGGCGATCGTCCTGCCGGATGCGGACCTTCCCGCGGTGCTGTCCCGGCTGGTGACGGTGAGCCTGTTCCAGAGCGGGCAGTTCTGCGTCGCCCAGTCGCGGATGGTGGTACCCGCGGACCGCTACGACGAGGCGGTGGAGATCTTCGCCGCGAACGTGCGCAAGCTGACGGTCGGTGACCCGGCCGAACCCGGCACGTTCATCGGCCCGCTGATCAGCGCCCGCCAGCGCGAGCGGGTGCTCGGCTACATCGACATCGGCCGCGACGAGGGCGCGACCGTCGTCACCGGCGGTGGCCGGCCCGAGCATCTCGAGCGGGGCTACTACGTCGAGCCGACGGTGTTCCGCGATGTCGACCCGGGGATGCGGATCGCTCAGGAGGAGATCTTCGGTCCGGTCGTGGCGTTCCTGCCCTACCAGGACGTCGACGAGGCCGTGGCCATCGCGAACTCCACCGAGTTCGGCCTCTACGGCACGGTGTGGACCGAGGACCTCGACCGCGGCGTGGAGATCGCCCGCCGCATCCGCACCGGCACCTTCGGCGTGAACGGCATCTCGCTGGACCCGGCGGCGCCGTTCGGCGGGACGAAGCAGTCCGGTCTCGGCCGTGAGCTCGGTCCGGAGGGACTCGCCGCCTACCTCGAACCGAAGACGATCACCCTGCCGGCCAGTGCCCGTGGCTGAACCCGGGCCGCAGGCTCCGGCGCGGGGGTCCGACGACGTCCGACCGGTCCTGCTGGACGCGGGGCGCCATCGCCTCTCGGGGCTGCTCGCGCAGGTGGCGCAGCCGCGGGGGACGATCGTCGCCCTGCACGGCGGCGGGATGAACGCCCACTACTTCCACGGTGGGGCGGCGCCGGAACTGTCGCTGCTGACGATCGGCGCCGCCGCCGGCTGGAACGTGCTGGCGCTGGACCGCCCCGGCTACCGGGCCAGCGCCGCCCTCGCCGAGGCGGACCAGAACTTCGTCGCCCAGGCCAGGATCGCCCGCGCCGGCCTGGCCGGCTTCGCGGCCACCCAGGACGTCGGCGCCGGGTTCGTCCTGGTCGCCCATTCCAACGGCTTCAAGCTGGCCATTCACCTGGCCGCCCAGGCTGCCGACGCCGCTCGGGCCGACCGTGGCGGGCAGCTGCTCGGGCTGGAGGGTTCCGGGGTCGGCCGGCACTACCAGCCACGGCGGTTCGGTATCCATCCCGACGTCCCCCCGCCGGCGACCCTGGCCCAGGCGATGGAGGTGTTCTGGGGGGCGCCCGAGCTGTTTCCCGCCGACACCCTGCGGGGGCGGCGGACCTTCCTCGAGCCCTCGGCGAAGGGCGAGACCGCGGAGATCCATACCTGGCCGCCGTCGTTTCCGGCGTTGGCCAGCCGGATCCAGGTTCCGGTGCGGATCACGATGGCCGAGTACGAGCAGTGGTGGATCGCCGACGAGGCCGAGCTCGCCGGCATCGGCGGGCTGTTCACCGCGGCGCCGGTCGTCGAGACGTGCCTGCTGGCCGACGCCAGCCACAACATCAGCCTCGGCTGGGCCGCCCGCCCCTACCACCTGGCGGCCCTCGCCTTCGCCGAACGCTGCCGGCTGCGCGCCCTGCTGGCCGCCGGCGCCGACAGCACCAGCGAGACAGCCGGCGCCAGCGCGCCAGACACTCCCGGCGAAGCCGCCGTCGCGCCTCAGCCTCGGCAGCGGGGCAGGTTGTCGGGGGTGTAGCAGGGCTGGTCGTCGTCGGTGACGAGGTTGCTGCGGCCGGGACCGGTGATCAGGTAGCTCAGGAAGGCGTCGGCGAGGCCGCCGGGTGCCGGTTTGCCGTCGGTGTAGGCGTACTCGATCTCGGTGAAGCGGTACCCGCTGTCATGGATGGACGGTGCGTGGCCGTCGATCGACACCGGGTGCACGTTCGGGGTGTGGCGGGCGGCCCGCAGATCGACGTAACCGACCGCACCCGGCAGCGCCGCGACCCGGCCCGCGACCTCCGCGCTGCTGGCCAGCTGGCAGTACGCCGCCATCGCGCCAGCCACCCCGTCGCCGAGGCAGCCACCCGGTGAGCTGGTGGCCGGCTCCGTGTCGCCGCCGAGGAACAGCGCGTCGAACGCCTGGCGGGTACCCGAGTCGCCGGTGCGGCTCAGGGCCTGCACGGGCACGGGGTCGCGGGGGCTGATCCGGGCCCAGTCGCCGATCCGGCCGGCCGGATCGGCGGTGTAGAGCCCGCGGATCTGTTCGGAGGCCAGGTTCGTCACCGTCAGATGGTTGTTCACCACCAGCGCGAACACCGACAGGGCGACGGCCTGCCCCCACAGCCGCGGGCTCGCGCCGGTCTGCACCCGGCCGTCGGAGAAGGCGATCAGATCGGTGCGCGGGTCGCCGGAGGCGGTCAGCTCGCGCAGGCCGGCCTCGCTGCCCCGGGCGTCCGACGTGATCGTCGAACCGGGGCAGTCCCGCTGGTAGCGCTCCGCCGCGGCCCGCACGATCGGGGCGAAGGCCGTGGACCCCGTGAGCGTGAGCTGCCCGCCCACACAGCCGACCCGGCCGCGCCCGTCGTCGTCACCCGGAATGAGGATGATCGCCGCCAGCGCCACCACGCAGGCGGTGAGCATGACCATGACCAGCCGGGCGGGGCGGCTGAACCGCGGCGGTTTGTCGTCCACCGAGATGGACTCGGTCTCCACGATGCCGCCGTCGCGGATGCCGCCGCGCACGTGCAGGTTGCCCCCGGCGCCACCGCCGGCGAGCAGGATCAGCAGCTTGTAGTGCTGGCCGGGGTTGAGTGGCACGCGGGGTAGGTGGAGCAGGTTGTCGTGGTAGCGGATGCTGTCCGGGTCGGCGAAGTGGCCGAGCAGGTGCAGCTCGTCCGGTTCGGGGATGACCACGACGCTGCGCACGGCGAGATCGGCGACGTCGACGGTCAGGCCGTGCGGGCCGTTGTTGGTGTAGTCGGCCTCGGTGATGCTCCGCGCGCCGTAGTTCTCGATGCGCAGCAGGACGAGGGTGGCGTCCGAGCTGCCGGGCAGGTTCGTGAACTGGCCGAAGATCGCCTGGCTGCGCCCACCCCGGCTGCCCCCGCCGACCCGGATCGCCATCTGCACCCGGTAGCCGATCTGCCGTCGGCGGGGACGCCGCTCATACCAGACCGCCCCGACCGACGCGCCGATGCCGAGCGCCGTGGTGACCACGGCGACGATGTTGCCGGCGCTCAACCAGCCCGTCACGGTTCGCCCACCTCTGACCCCTGCAGGCCCGCCCAGAACGGCGGATGTTCCGTGACAGTAAGGCGTACCTCCGACAAAACGCCGCGCCATCCCGGCGGAGCACCGGCTCTTCGTCGGCTTGTCCCCGCATGTTCATTACCGGTGGGCGGCGTCGTCCACCGTGGCCTGCGACTGCCGGCGAGGGCGTCAGACCGCCGGTGGGTGCAGCGACGATCGTCCGGCCGCCCAGGCGGCGTGGATCTCGCGGGCGGCCTGGTCCTCCAGGGTGATCGCGGCACGGGCGCCGAAGAGCAGGTCGTCGGCCAGGTGCGGTTCGGCGCGGATCAGCCCGCCGGCGAGCGCGTCGGCCGCGAGCGTCTGGTGGTGGGCGTCGGCGACGACGTGCGCGTCGAAGAACAGCCGGGCCGGCGCGGGCAGACCGTGGCGGCGCAGCGCCGCGCTGTAGGCGCTCATCGGTCCGACCGAGGTCATCTCGAACACGGCCAGGTGGCCGACCAGCGCCGCCCGGTGTGCCCGGTGCAGCCCCAGGTAGGACGGCAGGTTCACGGTGGCGATCGTCGTCGCCGGCACCCGGTCGAGGTAGGCGCCATAGGACGGGTCGAGGCCCAGGCCGCGCAGGGTCAACCCGAACAGCGTCTGGTGCATGGCCCGTTCGATCCCGTCGCCGTACTCGTCCGCCTGGATCTGCACGAGCGCGGCCTTCGCCGCACCGGTCAGCCGGGGCAGCGCCCAGGTGTGCGGGTCGGCCTCCTTGAGCTGCAGCAGTGAACGGTGGATGGCGAACTCGCGGAACTGCTCCAGGGTCCCGCGCTCGGCCAGGTAGCGCGACAGCGACGGACCACCGGGCGCCTCGACCAGCTCCCACAGCGCCGCGCCGATGCCCGCGCCGTCGGCTCCGGCCGGCCCGGCCGGCCCAGGTGGTCCAGACCGGCCGTCCTGGCCGGCGGCGATCTCCTGCCGCAGCCGGGCGGCGAAGGCGTCCTCCAGGTCCCGGCGCACCCCCAGCAGGGACGGCTCCCACTCCCAGCCGTCCGACACCTGCCGGAACCCCCGGTAGTGCAGCTCGTACAGGCAGTACAGCGCCAACGACGCGTCCTCGCCGAACAGGGCGTCGTCGTCGGGGGCCGGGGGGTGGGACAACGGGTGCGGTGGCCGGCGCAGGACGGTGTTCAGGTAGTCGCTGAGGCTGCCCCGCGGAGTCGGCAACGGCCCCGGAAGGAGCTCGGCGGGGTTCGGCCCGGCACCGTAACCCGTGCCGCGCGGATCGGCGAGGGCAGCGGTGCCGCTCATGCGGCGACCTCCCGGGCGCCCGAGGTCAGGACGCCGGCCAGGACGGCCGGATCCGCCTGCGGCAGATCGTCGGCGAGTGGTGCGCGCAGCCAGGTGATACCGGCGAGCATGTACTCCTGCGGGTGGAAGAAGGCCTGGCCGTCCGCGGCCAGCGCCTGCAACCGCCGCCACACCGCCGGCTCCCGGCAGTAGGCGCCGAAGCGGATCGGGCGGACCGTCCAGTCGACGATCTGGTAGCCGTGGCGGGTCGCCTGTGCGAGCACCGCCAGCGGGTCGGCGATCGAGGCGACCATGAGCATCGCCAGGTCGAACGGACCGGCGAGAATACGGTCGGTGACCTCGGCGCCGCTCGGCCCACCGTACAGATCCGGTTCACCGGGGCGGGCCGACCGGCTCGGCAGGTACGGTGGATTGGCGATCACACACCGTTCTTTCGCGATCGCCGCATAGGTGAAGAAGTCACCGAACTCGACGGTGTAGGTGGCGGTCTCGGCGCCGTCCACCAGCCGGCGGGCCAGGTAGTAGGACTCCAGATCATGTTCGAAGCCGCGCACCCGGACCGTGGGCCCGACCCGCTCCGCAGCCTCGATCACCGGCACACCGCTGCCGGCGCCAAGCTCCACCACACCGGCAGCGGTGTGTGCACGCAGCGGCGCCGAGGACAGCACCTTCTCCACACAGGACGCGTAGAAGCTGGACTCGACCGGATCGTAGAACGTCATATCTGTCGTCTCCCCGCTTTTCGCGCAGGAAGTCTTCGAGTCGCCGTCGCTGACCGGCAGCCTCGGCCGATATGCGGGTGAATCGGTCATGGCCTGGCGTTTCGCTAACAGGTCCGGTGTGGCCGGGATCCGTTTTGGTTGCCGCGCGGCTACTGTGCGGCCATGGTCTGGAACCGGCGCGGGAACACCGACGGTGGGGCGTCGTCCGGCCGCGGGGGCACGAAGCGCGGCGGCAGCCCGCCGGTGGTCCGCGACGACGGTGACCGCCACCGGCGCAAGGCCGGCGGGGACACCGGGGACCATCCCGTCGAGTTCGGGGACTGCTCGGCCTGCAACGGCAAGGGCGAGATCGAGTCCGGCCGCCAGGAGGTCGACGAGGACGGACGCTTCCTCGGGAACGCGGTCGTGCGCTGCGTGGTGTGCGGCGGCAGCGGTCGGGTGGGCGCCCCGTGAGTGCGGGCGGCCGGGCGAACCATGGCCGCGGCGGTGGTCGACTCGTCCCGATGATCAGCGTGACCGCCTGCCGGCAGTGCCGCCGGGCCCGCGGCGCGGCCCTCGCC
>NZ_JAMQQG010000311.1 GCF_023716925.1 Frankia sp. R82 | reverse complement strand
CGCCGGAGCCGCGCTCGCCCGCTGCTCGCGCAGCGCCTCGGCCAGCCGGGCAACCTGCGACAGCGGCGCCGCGAACAGGCCGACCGCGCCGGCCAGCGAGCCCTTCATGGCACCGGCCAGCTTCGCCAGCAGTACCTCGCGGGACTCGAGGTCCGCCAGCTTGCGGAGCTCCTCGGCGGTCAGCGGCCGGCCTTCGACGACACCGCCCTTGATGATGAGCGCCGGGTTCGCCTTCGCGAAGTCACGCAGACCCTTCGCGGCCTCCACCGGGTCACCGCTGACGAAGGCGACGGCGGTCGGGCCGACGAACAGGTCGTCGAGCCCGGTGACGCCGGCCTGGTTCGCCGCGATCTTGGTGAGGGTGTTCTTGACGACCGCGTACCGGGTGCCCTCGCCGAGGGCGCGCCGCAGTTCGGTGAGCTGGCTGACCGTCAGACCGCGGTACTCGGTGAGCACCGCGGCGGTCGAGGAACGGAAGTCCTCGGCGATCTCCGCCACCGCGGCGGTCTTCTCAGCTTTCGCCATGGGGCTCCTTCGGGATGTGCACCGGACATCCGCTCGACCATCGCCCCGGCCCCGGAAGACGACGAACGCCCCGGCGCAGGCGCACGGGGCGTGAGGAGCACGGAACCCGGGAGGGAGCGGCGCTGGTGCGCCGCCAGCCGCCAGGGCTGCCGCAGCCTTTCACTGACCGTCACCTACGCGGGCCGCCCGCAGAAATCGGGCCTTCGGCTGCCGACCGACCCCGGTGTGTGGCATGCGCTCCGCACAGACGTACTTCTGCGCGCAGACACCGGGTAGGACGACGGCGACCAGCGGTCTTCGGTGGAAAAACTGTGATCGTCGTTCAGTGTACGCGACGTCTTGCCGGCACCCGCCGCCAGGGCGTCCCGACATGCCACCAGCCCGGACCAGGTGCTGGATCCGGGCTGGTGAGAGTACGCACAGCGGCGCCTGGGATCAGGCGGTGACCGCGTCCTCAAGCAGGTTGCGGGTGCGGTTCGGGTCGACCGGGATACCGGGGCCCATGGTGGTGGCAAAGGTGATCTTCCGGAGGTACCGGCCCTTCGCCGCCGACGGCTTGACCCGGACGATCTCGTCGAGCGCCGCCGTGTAGTTCTCGATCAGCTGCGCGTCGGTGAAGCTCGTCTTGCCGACGACGATGTGCAGGTTGCCCTGCTTGTCGACGCGGAAGTTGATCTTACCGCCCTTGATGTCGGACACGGCCTTGCCGATGTCCAGGGTGACCGTGCCGGTCTTCGGGTTCGGCATCAGACCACGTGGGCCGAGGATCCGGGCGATCCGGCCGACCTTGGCCATCTGGTCGGGGGTGGCGACCGTCGCGTCGAAGTCCAGGAAGCCCTCCTGGATGCGGGCGACCAGGTCGTCGCTGCCGACGATGTCGGCGCCGGCGGCGGTCGCCTCGGCCGCCTTCTCACCGGCGGCGAACACTGCGACCCGCGGCGACTTGCCGGTGCCATGCGGCAGGTTGACGGTGCCGCGGACCATCTGGTCGGCCTTGCGCGGGTCGACACCGAGCCGGATCGCGACCTCGACGGTCGCGTCGTACTTGGTGGTGGAGGTCTCCTGGGCGAGCCGGACGGCATCCAGCGGGCTGTACAGGTTCTCCGGGTTGATCTTTTCCGCGGCTGCGCGGTATGCCTTGCTGCGCTTCATGCTGTCTCCTCGTGGTGCCGGCGGGCGCCCGGACGACACGGTGGTCGTCCGGGCGCCCTCCCACGGCGTGTGGATCGGGTCGTGCGCGAGCTGATCTGCGACTAGTCGCCGACGGTGATGCCCATCGAGCGGGCGGTGCCCGCGATGATCTTCTCTGCGGCCTCGATCGTCGTCGCGTTGAGGTCGGGCAGCTTGGTCTGGGCGATCTCGCGCACCTGGGCTGGGGTCAGCTTGGCGACCTTGTCCCGGTGCGGAGTCCCGCTGCCCTTCTCGACCCCGGCGGCCTTGAGGATGAGCCTCGCGGCCGGCGGGGTCTTCGTGACGAACGTGAACGAGCGGTCGTCGTAGACGGAGATCTCGACCGGCACGACGTTGCCGGTCTGCGACTCGGTGGCCGCGTTGTACTGCTTGCAGAACTCCATGATGTTCACGCCGTGCTGACCCAGCGCGGGGCCGACCGGCGGCGCCGGCGTTGCCTTTCCGGCGTTGATCTGGAGCTTGATGATTGCAGTGACTTTTTTCTTCTTGGGCGGCATGTGCTCGTCTTCCTGCCGGGGCTGCTTGCCTTCGGGTTACGCGGACCGGATGGTCAGATCTTCGCCACCTGGTTGAACTGGAGCTCGACGGGTGTCTCCCGGCCGAAGATCGAAACCAGCACCTTCAGGCGCTGGGCGTCGAGGTTGATCTCGCTGATGGTGGCCGGGAGGGTGGCGAAGGGACCGTCCATGACGGTGACCGACTCGCCGACCTCGTACTCCTGGACCCGGACGGTCTCGACCTTCTTCTCCTTCGGCGCCGGCGGGGCGAGGATCGACTGCACCTCCTCGCGGCGCAGCGGCGACGGCCGGTTGGTAAGCCCCACGAACCCGGTCACACCCGGCGTGTTGCGGACCGCCGACCAGGACTGGTCGGTCAGGTCCATCCGGACGTAGATGTACCCCGGGTACTTCTTCTGCAGGACCATCTGCCGCTTGCCGTTCTTGACGACCGGGACCTCCTCGGTCGGCACCTCGATCTGGAAGATGTAGTCCTCCATGTTGAGGCTGGAGATCCGGGTCTCAAGGTTGGTCTTGACCTTGTTCTCGTAGCCCGCGTAGGAGTGCACCACGTACCACTCGCCGGGGGCGTCCTCGATCGCGCGACGCAGCTGTTCGTCCTCGTCGTCCTCGTCGAACACGGCGGCGACCGGCGCCTCGGCGGTCGGCTCCTGCGCCGCGGACTCGGACTCGGACGTGGGCTCGGGGGTGGACGTCGCCGCACCCGGGAGGTCGTCGGGCTCGGCGCCGGCGTCCGTGCTCGCCACCTCGTCGCGCTCGAACGCCGCCAGCGGATCGAGACGGGCGAGGGCTTCCCCCTGCTCGGAGGAGGCGTGCTCGGGGGACTGGGACACGCGGGCGATCCTTTTCTCGTGAACACTTCTGGTGCTGTGGACTCCGCGCCAGCGGGGACGCTGCGCGGGCGTGGTGCGGACGAGCGACCGCCGACTGACAGGCGACCCGGCGTCAACCACCCACCAGTCCGTCTACCCCGCCCCGGCCCTGCCTACGGACTCCGCCACCGAGGAGCCCCGTCAGCCGAAGATCGCGAGGATCGCCTTCGTCAACCCGAAGTCGAGACTGGCCACGAAGGCCGTCACCACCGTGACGAAGACAAGCACGACCAGCACGTAGGTAACGAGCTCGTTTCGCCCCGGGTAGACGACCTTCCGGAGCTCCGCCATGACCTCGCGGATGAACTGGACAGGCCGATACCGACGTCGAGCCGCGGTACGCGTGGCCCCCCTCGGACGCGGTGCCGCGTCACGGGTATCGGTCGCCACTCACTCCACCCACTCCGTTGCCGAACCAACCTGACCGTCGAACAGCGCAGGGGCGACAGGACTCGAACCTGCAACCGCCGGTTTTGGAGACCGGTGCTCTACCAATTGAGCCACGCCCCTAGGACACTCCCTGACCCCCGCCGCCACCGACCCGCACGTTGCGCGCCCCCACCGTAACGCACGGTTCGGGCTGCGGGCCGGTTACCGGAATGGGTGCCCGGGCGGATCGAGCATACCCCCTGCGCGACCGAACTCCGCAGGCACCGATCGGGCCAGGCCTGGCGACCCACGCGAACCGACCGCCAGGACCCGTCGGCGGCAGGACCTGCGGGCGGTGCGGACCGACCCGGGCGGCCCGTCGATCCGGCCCGCGTGCTCGGCCTGCCCCTGCGCGCACCATGGCAGCATGGGCGGCATGAGCAGGATCTCACGCCGCATCGGCGCCATCGCCCCGTCCGCCACCCTGGCCGTGGATGCGACGGCGAAGGCGATGCGCGCCGCCGGACAGGACGTCGTCGTCTTCGGCGCCGGCGAACCGGACTTCCCGACACCGGAACACATCGTCGCCGCCGCCGAACGCGCATGCCACGAGCCGCGGATGCACCGCTACACGCCGTCTGGCGGGCTGCCGGAGCTGCGCGCGGCGGTCGCCGAGAAGACGCTGCGCGACTCCGGCGTCACGGTGACACCAAGCCAGGTTTTGATTACCAATGGTGGCAAGCAGGCCGTCTACGAGGCCTTCGCGACGCTGCTCGACCCGGGCGACGAGGTGCTGCTCCCGGCGCCGTACTGGACGACGTACCCCGAGTCGATCCGGCTCGCGGGCGGCGTGCCGGTGGAGGTCGTCACCGGTCCCGACGCCGAGTACCGGGTCACCGTCGACCAGCTCGAGGCGGCCCGCACCGAGCGCACGAAGGTGCTGCTGTTCTGTTCGCCGTCCAATCCCACGGGGGCCGTGCACACGCCCGAGGAGGTCCGCGCGATCGGTGAGTGGGCCGCCCGGACCGGGATCTGGGTGCTGGCCGACGAGATCTACGAGCACCTCGTCTACGGCGAGGCCCGATTCTCCTCGATCCTCGCCGAGGTGCCGGACCTCGCCGAGCGCTGCGTCATCGTCAACGGTGTCGCCAAGACGTATGCGATGACCGGCTGGCGGGTGGGCTGGCTGCTCGGCCCCACCGACGTCATCAGCGCCGCGACGAACCTGCAGTCCCACGCCACCTCGAACGTGTCGAATGTCGCCCAGGCCGCCGCGCTCGCCGCCGTCACCGGCCCGCTCGACGCGGTCGCCGAGATGCGTGCCGCCTTCGACCGGCGTCGTCTGACCATGCACCGCATGCTGCGGGAGATCCCCGGGGTGCGCTGCCCGCTACCGCAGGGGGCGTTCTACTGCTACCCGTCGCTGCAGGAGGTGGTGGGACGTCCGCTGCGGGGGCAGACGCCCACGACCAGCGCACAGCTGTGCCAGCTCATCCTGGAGGAGGTGGGCGTGGCGATCGTCCCCGGTGAGGCGTTCGGGACTCCGGGCTTCGCCCGACTGTCGTACGCGCTCAGCGACGACGACCTGGTCAAGGGCGTGGACAGGGTGGCCACGCTGCTCGCCGAACTCCGCTAGTACCCCACCAACCGACTCAGGGCAGCTGGAGCGTGGCCCGCGAGGCCATCAGCACCTTCTCCCCGCGGCACCGGGTGGTGAGGTTGACCACCACCCGGTTGCCGTCGAGCTTTTTCGCCACCACCCCGCTCACGGTCACCGTGGCACCCTCGTCGTCGTCGGGTACGACGACCGGCGAGGAGAACTTCACCCCGAACTCGACCAGCGCTCGCGGATCACCGATCCAGTCGGTGATCAGCCGGGCAGCAGTGGCCATCGTGAGCATCCCGTGCGCGATCACCCCGGGCAGACCGGCCTCAGCGGCGGCCCGGTCGCTCCAGTGGATGGGGTTGAAGTCACCGGACGCTCCCGCGTACCGAACCAGATCCGCCCGGCGCAGCGGGAACTGTCGCTGCGGCAGCTCGGTACCGACCTCGACCTCGTCGTAGGCAATCGTCGCCGTCATTGGTTCTCCCACACGGGTCGGGGGCGGTTCGGCCGCGGCCAGGTCCGTGCTCACGAGCGTGGCGCGGCGGTCCCGCGGGACACCAGGGTGCAGATGCCGGTGGCGACCTGTTCGCCGGCGGTCGTGTCGTACCGGTACGTGGTGACCAGGACCTCGTTGCGACCCACGGCGCGGATGCTGGTCAGCGTCGAGGACGTGACCAGCTCGTCCCCGGCGACCACCGGACGGTGCAGCTCGAAGCGCTGCTCACCGTGGACGACCAGGGTGTAGTCGAGGCCGAGGGCCTCGTCCTCGGTGGGCAGGCCCAGAGTTCCGGGCATGGCGTTGATCAGGAACGTCGGCGGAGCGACGAGATCGGGAAAGCCGGCGGCCCGGGCCGCGTCCACATCGTGGTACAGCGGGTTGTCGTCACCGACGGCCCGGGCGAACTGCCGGATGTGCTCCCGCCCGACCTGGAAAGGCACATCGGCGACGAAGCACCGTCCGACGAAGTCCTGGTTGAGCGGCATCACGGCTCCGTTTCTGGCGGCAGCGCAGGGCGGGATACCCTATCCCACCACGTCGCGACCGCCCCACGCCGCGACCGCCCCACGCGGCCGGTCGCGACCCGGTGGCCCCGGCCTGACAGGGCACGCGAACAGCCGGCCAGGCGTACTGCCTGACCGGCTGTGGTGGAACGGCGCCGAGCGTCGGGACTGACCCGAATCGGGCTGACTCAGCGGGTTTCGCGGTGCTCGGTGTGCTTGCCGCAGTTGGGGCAGAACTTCTTCAGCTCAAGACGGTCCGGGTCGTTGCGCCGGTTCTTGCGCGTGATGTAGTTCCGGTGCTTGCACACCTGGCACGCCATCGTGATCTTCGGGCGAACGTCAGTGGCGGCCACGGCGTGATGCCTCTTTCCAAGTCGACTGCAGAACTGGGCGGGCGCCGCGGCAGGCCGCGAGCCCGGAGAGGGCGCGGCCTGCCGCACCCTGGAGTAGCGGTGGCCGGACTTGAACCGGCGACACAGCGATTATGAGCCGCTTGCTCTGCCAGACTGAGCTACACCGCCAGGATGGCCACCCGGACGACCGGGGACCGGACCAGCTTACCCGGGCGAACCGGCGGAACCGTTCAACCCGGACACGAACCTGCCCAAGGACTGGTACGTGGAGCCCCTTTACGGAATCGAACCGTAGACCTTCTCCTTACCATGGAGACGCTCTGCCGACTGAGCTAAAGGGGCGCGAAGTCGCGGTGCTCAGATTACACGACGCTGGGCGTGGATGGGCGGGCCACCCCCGCCCAGTTCCACGGCCCACCGCCGACCCCCGCCGAAGGCGACGTGACGGCGCGCCTCCGGCCGCCGATTCCACTTCTCCCGCTTCGCCCGGTGGCGCGCCGCCACGCCCGACCCGCCGTCCACAATGCCGGGATGATGGCGTTTCGCCACGCGGTATCAACTATCCGTAGCAGTCAACTTGGACGTCCACCGCTTCTATAGCTGTAAGTAATCCCCTCAATGCTTAGCGTGTTGGCTCTCTGGTGGTGCGTCCCGTCCGGACGCGACCGACCTCCGCCGAGCCTCCTGCACGTTGCCTCCCGAGCATCGAGGGTTGCCCATGCGTCTCACGCCGCGTCCTGGCCGGTGTTCCCGCCCACAGACCGTCCGGACCGCGCTCGACATCCCCCTGCCACGCCAGCTGCGCCTGTCACGCCACCTGCTTGGTGTCGCGTTGCTCACAGCCGCGACGCTCACCCTGTCGGCCACCACCGGCGTGGCCCAGGCCGCCACGCCCTCACCGCTGTGGCCACGCGGGGTGGACGTCGCCTCCTGGCAGCATCCCGGCGGCGCCGCGATCGACTGGAACGCCGCGCGCGCCTCCGGCCTGAGCTTCGTGTACATCAAGGCCACCGAGAACACCGAATACACGAACCAGTACTTCACCGGCGATCGGGACGCGGCGACGCGGGCCGGCCTCGCCGTCGGTGCCTTCCACTACGCCCGGCCGTCCGCCTCGATCGGGACCGCCGTGGAGCAGGCGAAGCACTTCGTCTCGGTAATCGGCCGGACGCGCACCGCCGGCAGCCTCCCGCCGGCCCTGGACCTCGAGGAGACCGGCGGCCTCGCCCCGGGCGCGCTCGCCGCGTGGACCAGGGCGTTTCTCGAGGAAGTGGAGTCCGAGACCGGACGGATCCCGCTCATTTACACCAGCCGGTGGTTCTGGACTGACCCGATGGGCAACACCCGGGACTTCACGAGGTATCCGATCTGGTTCGCGATCCACAACGACCAGGCCGCGCCCGGCGCGGTACCGGGTGGCTGGCCCGGTTGGGCGGTGTGGCAGTACAGCTCGAGCGGGACGGTGCCGGGGATCGCCAGCCGGGTGGACCTGGACGTGCTGTGCTGCACCTCGTCCGCGCTCGCCGCGCTGGCGGACGGCACACTGAGTGAGATCCAGAAGTGGCAGGCCGGCGCGGGGCTCACCGCCCTCGCGCTCGGCGCCCCGATCGGTGTGGAGAACCCCGCCGGCGGTGGTGGACGCTGGCAGCAGTACGCCAACGGGTTGGCGTACTGGTCGGTCGCCACCGGCGTGCACGCGTTGTACGGCCCGATCTCCAGCAGGTACCTGGGTCTTGGCGGGTCGAACAGCTTCCTGCGCCGTCCGATCAGCGACATCGAACCCACCACCGTTCCCGGCGGCCAGCAGGCCCGCTTCCAGGGCGGCTGGATCTACTGGAGCGCCGCGACCGGAGCCCACGAGGTGCACGGCAAGATCCTGTCGACCTACCTCGGCCTCGGCGGTTCGGGTTCGCCGCTGGGCCTGCCCACCTCGGACGAGTACTCGGTGCCCGGCGGCCGACAGAGCACCTTCGAGCACGGCAAACTGCGCTGGGACGCGGCGACGGGCCAGGTCGCCCAGCTCCCGCCGGGGCCCTGACCTCGGGGCCCCGGCGTCAGGGTGAGGTGACCTCGGGCAGGGGTGACATCGGCGGGCGGCGGGTATCGCAAGGTAGCGGCGGACGGTAGTTGTCTGACTACCAGTAACTACCAGATAGTCGCCGGACCGCATGGTGCGGGCATCTACCCGCCGCGACCGCCCGGTCGCGCCCGCCGTCCCCGGATGTCCGCCCTTCCGGGGTCCGGCGGTCACCGGCCATGCGGGATGCCGGCGGGCAACGGGAGGACCAGATGGCAGGAAACCGGGTGGCGGTCCCACGTAGTGGATGGCTCACCTTCGCCGCCGTGATCATGTTCATCGTCGGGTTCCACAATCTGATCTACGGGATCGCCTCGCTGCGCGACTACACCGTGATCGTGCACAACCTCACCAACGGCGATACCAACGTGTTGTACGCCGACCGCAACTTCTGGGGCTGGCTGTTCCTGTTCATCGGCATCGTGGAGATGGCGATCGCCTACGGGATCTACGCCCGCAACGTCGCCGCCCGCTGGGCCGGCGTGGTGATCGCGTCGATCAACGCGATCGGGCAGCTCGCCTACCTGGCGGCCTTCCCGGTCTGGTCGGTGGTGATCATCGCCATCGACATTCTGGTGATCTACGCTCTGCTCACCCACGAGCTGGTACCCGCCGACGGCGGCTACGGCCAGCCCTATCCGGGTGACCGACCCGGCGCCGGCCGCGCCGCCGGGGTCGGCCGACCAGCCGAGCACGCGACCGCGGTACCCGGCACGGCGGCGGGTGGCCGGGCTCCCGGCTACGGCGACCAGACTGGCTACGGCGACCAGAGCGGCTACGGCGACCAGACCGGCTACGGGAACCAGACCGGTTACGGGGAGGGCCGGCCGCCGCGATGAACCAGCTGGCGGTCAGCTTCGCCCGGCGGCGAACCGGGCCCGCCAGTGCGCGCACCGCCGCGCATAGTCCACCAGGTGTCGCTCGGCGAAGACCTGCGGGTCCCAGAGCTGGGTGGACACCTGCGTGAGATCCCGCCACAGGTAGGCGAACGCGGCCCGCCCGTCCGTCAGGACGAGCGGGCCGACCTCGTAGGCCGGCCCCTCGAAGGCGTCGAGGATCGCCACCTCGGCATCGTCCAGCCCGAGCAGCAGCTGCCCGCAGGTCCGTGCCCCGGGGTCGGGAACCAGCCCGGGGTAGGGCCGTTGCAGCAGGCAGGCGGCCCGCCAGGCCGAGACGGCCACCGGTTCCATCCGCGGGACCCGCGCCAGCAGCACGGTCAGCACCGCGGGAAACATCAGCGTCCCGTAGACGAACAGCGGCCGGCGATCGCCTGCGGGAGCGAACATGAGATCACGCTAGCGACCTGCGCCGCACGGCGACGCACTACAGTGCACGAACGTGAGTGACGACGCCACGCTGGCCGCCCGGGTGCGGGCCGCCTCCCACCTGACCGGCACCTTCCTGCTGCGCTCCGGGCGCACGAGCACGGAGTACTTCGACAAGTACCTCTTCGAGGCGGACCCGGTGCTGCTCGCCGCCGTCGTCGACGGCCTGGTCGACCTGGTCCCGCCGGGCGCGGAGGTCCTCGCGGGCCTGGAACTCGGCGGTGTGCCCCTGGCCACGCTGCTGGCCCAGCGCACCGGTCTGCCGACCCGCTTCGTCCGCAAGAAGGCCAAGGAGTACGGCACCCGGCGCACGGCCGAGGGCGGCACGGTGACCGGCCGTCACGTCGTCCTCGTCGAGGACGTGGTGACCTCCGGCGGAGCGGTGCTGGACGCCACCCGGGTCCTGCGCGACGAGGGTGCGATCGTCACCGATGTGCTGTGCGTCATCGACCGCGGCGAGGGCGGCCGGGACCGGCTCGCTGAGCTGGGCCTGCAGCTGCGCCCGCTCCTGACCCGCGCCGATCTCGACGCCGCCGCCGGCGGCTGAGGTACCGGGGACACGACACAGGCCCCGGAGGAATCTCCGGGGCCTGTGTCGCAGCATCATCCGGGCTGGGCCCGGGGGTGGTGGCAGGTGATGGATTCGAACCATCGTAGGCTGAGCCGGCGGTTTTACAGACCGCTCCCTTTGGCCGCTCGGGCAACCTGCCGTCGTCGACGAGCATACCGGTCCCGACGGAACATCGGGACGCGGGCCGACCGCAACCGGCGCCATGCCAGCCAACCGTTACCCCGCGTAGCCACTTTGCCGCGGCATCTGTCCCCGCCCCGCACCGAACAGGAGGTCCGCACCCGTGGCCGACCCGTCCTTTGACATCGTCAGCAAAGTTGACGCCCAGGAGATCGACAACGCAGTCAACCAGACAGCCAAGGAGATCCGGACCAGGTTTGACTTCCGGGACACCGGCGCGTCGGCGGAGCTGTCCGGCGAGTCGATTCTGCTGGTAGCGAACACGGACGAGCGGGTGAAGGCCGTGCTCGACGTCCTGCAGGAAAAGTTCGTCAAACGCGGCATCTCCCTCAAGGCGCTGTCGTTCGACGAGCCGAAGGCCTCGGGCAAGCAGTTCCGCCTGCCCGTGACGGTGCAGCAGGGCATCTCCGAGGAGAAGGCCCGAACCATCGCCAAGAAGATCCGCACCGACGGGCCGAAGGGCGTCCAGGCCCAGATCCAGGGCGACCAGCTCCGGGTCACCGGCAAGAAGCGGGACGACCTGCAGCGGGTCATCGCGCTGCTGAAGAGCGAGGACTTCGAGGTCCCGCTCCAGTTCGTCAACTACCGCTGAGGACGGCACCCCGCCCGATGGGGGGTTCGGGCGGGGTGCCTGCGGCGGAACCTGGGGGGTGTGCTCCGCCGCGGTCAGGGTCACGGGCGGCGGCTACCGCAGTCGCCGCTCCGCACTCATGGCCATGCAGGAAATATTACTCCGAATCCTCATCCGTAAACCCCCGACACCACGACGGACAACAACCTCAACCATCCACGCGCGTCATCGATACGGATTCATGCGAGACATCTGCTCCAGTCGCGCGATTCGTTCGTTCATGGGCGGATGCGTGGAGAACAGCTTGGCGACTCCGCCACCGCGGAACGGGTTCGCAATCATCAGGGCCGCCGCCGGCCCCACCCGTGAGCTGGGCGTCAACGGCCGGGCGGCGGTACCCGCCTCCAGTTTGCGCAGCGCGTTCGCCAACCCGATCGGATCGCCGGTGAGCGTTGCTCCCGACTCGTCCGCCTGGTACTCCCGAGCCCGGCTGATGGCAAGTTGGATGATCGTCGCTGCCATCGGGCCCAGGATCATCAGCAGGAGGAGCTCGAAAATGCCGGGACCGTTCTCGTCGCTGCGGCCCCCACCGAAGATGGCCAGGAACTGAGCCATGTTGGCCAGGTACACAATGATGCTCGCCAGCGCTCCGGCCACGGACGCAATAAGGATGTCCCGGTTGTACACATGACTGAGTTCATGCCCCAGAACGCCGCGAAGCTCCCGGTCGTCCATGAGTTCCATGATGCCCTCGGTGCAGCAGACCGCGGCGTTGCGCGGGCCACGGCCGGTGGCGAACGCGTTGGGCGCGCCGGTGGGGCTCAGGTAGAGCCGCGGCATCGGCATCCGGGCCTGCCGGGCAAGATCACCCACGATGGCGTAGAGCCGTGGCTGTTCGACCTGGTTGATCGGATAGGCCCGCATCGCCCGCAGCGCGATGCGATCGGAGAAAAAGAAGGAGAAGCCGTTCATCGCCAACGCGAGCAACAGCGCGATGAGCAGGCCGCCCCGACCGAACAGCGAGCCGACCAGCAGGATGGCGGCGGACAGCACGCCGAGCAGCAGCGCGGTCTTCAGACCGTTGAGGTGGCGGTGTGGCATGGCGATCGGTGGTCCGTCCTCTACGACGACATCCGTCTGCTGGCGATGACCAGCCGGATGGCTGTGCACCCGAACCAACGAGACGGTCCACGGACAACGTTCCCCGCGCGGGCCCGTCCCGCCAGGGATGTGGCCGATTTATCCCACCGGCCGCCGGTCAGGGGTCCCTGTCCAGCTCGCGCCGCAGCGCGGCGGTCGCCGCCGGTCCCAACAGCCCCACGCGGGCCAGCTCGTCGGCGGTGAACCGGGCCAGGGCCCGATACACCTGCTCGAGTGCGGGATCGACCTGGGCCAGCGCCTGACGATGCGCGCGCACCGTGTCGCGGTCGCCTCGACGCACGGGCCCGGTCGCCGCGGCCCAGCCACCGGCGAGGGCGTGTTCCAGGGAGGCACGCAGTAACGGTCCGAGCGCCGCGGCCGGATCGGCGATGCCCACTCCCGCGAGCAGATCCTGAGCCGCACCGGTCAGGCTCGCCAGAAAGTTGCCCCCAAGGACCAGCGCGGCGTGATATTGCGCACGTCGATCATCCGCGATCGCCAGCGGAACACCGCCGATGTCGATCACCAGCCGGTGCACCGCCGCGACCACGTCGGCGTCCGCCGTGACGCCGAACGGGACCCCGACAAACACTCCCTGACCAGCCGTGCCGGGCAGCGTCATGATCGGATGCACCGCGGCCCGGTGGGCGCCGCAGCCGCCTCCGGCAGCCAGCACCGCCAGTCCGTGGCGACCGCTCAGATGGGCGAGCATCTGGTTCTCCCGGACCGCTGAAAGCGCCACCAGACGGGCCGTGACCTGGGCAATCGCATCATCGGGCACGGCGATCAGCAGGATGTCGGCGCGCTGCAGGCGGGATGCGATCCGCGCCGCCGGGCCCGTCCAGGCCGCCGGGAAACGACGTGCGGCGCGGGCCCGGGACGACTCGGTGCGGGTGGCCACCGCCACCACCGGGTGCCCCGCCTCGGCCAGCGCCCGGGCCACGGCAGTGCCCGCGCGACCTGCGCCGATCAGGCCGATGCTGGACCGCCGACGAGCGGGTGGGACAACGGAGCTCGGACCACTCATGGCTCGATGCTGCCGGCCGGGCCACGAAGGTGCCGCGTCCACTGCCGTCAAGGGCAGTTCGGGCACTCCCGGCACCCACGTCGGCCGAGTGACACCCCGCCGGACGGCCCTGGGCCGATACGCTCGGTGGAGCGGCCCTTCCTCCGCACATCCTGCGCACGGTGGCTACAAAGGATGGTGAGTCGCAGACACAGAGTCCAGCGAGCACCGGTCAAGCGTCACATGGCCACAGATACCGCAATGGTGGTGCACGGTGCGTGGTGTACGGAGCATCTTGCCGGTCACGTTCCGGACCGGGATCGACACGTTCAAGCCCGTCGCGCAGGGACGGGCCGGCACCATCGGCCACACCCGTACGAACCACTCCGGCGGAACTTCGGGGTGCGCATACCTACACGGACGCATATGCACACAGAGTTGACAGTCAATCACCCCCAGGGCAGAGAACCGCAGATCATCGGATTCGGGTTCGATCGGTCGGCCGAGTCCGGGCACCCGGCCCGGCCCGGCTCGCCGCACGCACCTCAATGCGGCAGCCGCTACGCTGGTGTGGTACCCGAGGAGGTTACTGAAAGTGTCTGAACAGGTCAGGGAGCGGGAGACCCGCCGACTCGACCGGGTCGTCGTGCGCTTTGCGGGCGACTCCGGCGACGGTATGCAACTCACCGGAGAACAGTTCACCAGCGAAACCGCCACGTTCGGCAACGACCTGTCGACGCTCCCGGACTTCCCGGCCGAGATTCGTGCGCCAGCCGGCACGCCGGCCGGTGTATCCGGATTCCAGCTGCATTTCTCCGACCATGACATTCTTACTCCGGGCGATGCCCCGGACGTCCTGGTCGCGATGAATCCCGCCGCACTGAAGGCGAATCTGAAGGATCTGCCCCACGGCGCGAACCTCATCGTCAACACGGATTCCTTCACCGGCGGAAACCTGAAGAAGGCCGGGTACGCGACGGATCCGCTGACGGACGGGACGCTCGACCCGTATGTCGTCCATCGGGTCCCGCTGACCTCGATGACCATCAACGCCGTGCACGCCCTCGAGGGCGGCGGCGGGGTCAACAAGAAGGAGGCCGAGCGGGCGAAGAACATGTTCGCCCTCGGCCTCATGAGCTGGCTCTACCACCGGCCCACCGGCGGCACCGAGGCCTTCCTGACGAAGAAGTTCGCCAAGCGGCCGGAGATCGCCGCGGCGAACATCGCGGCGTTCCGCGCCGGGTTCAACTACGGCGAGACGACCGAGTCGTTCACCGTCACCTACGAGGTGGCGCCGGCCCGGATGAAGACCGGGACCTACCGGCGCATCAGCGGCAACCTGGCGCTGTCCTACGGGCTCGTCGCCGCGGGGGAGCTGACCGGCCTGTCCGTCTTCCTCGGCACCTACCCGATCACGCCGGCCTCGGACATCCTGCACGAGCTGAGCAAGCACAAGCGGTTCGGCGTGCGCACCTTCCAGGCCGAGGACGAGATCGCCGGGGTCGGTGCGGCGCTCGGCGCGTCCTTCGGTGGATCTCTCGGCGTCACCACGACCTCCGGCCCGGGCGTCGCGCTCAAGAGCGAGACGATCGGCCTCGCGGTCAGCCTCGAACTGCCGCTGGTGATCGTCGACATCCAGCGCGGTGGCCCGTCCACCGGCCTGCCGACCAAGACCGAGCAGGCCGACCTGCTGCAGGCGATGTTCGGCCGCAACGGTGAGGCCCCGGTGCCGATCGTGGCGCCCCGCTCCCCCGGGGACTGCTTCGACGCGGCCATCGAGGCCGCCCGCATCGCGACGAAGTACCGCACGCCGGTGTTCCTGCTCTCCGACGGCTACCTGGCCAACGGCTCCGAGCCGTGGCTGCTGCCGACCCGCGAGGAGCTGCCGGACCTGAGCGTCACCTTCACCACCGAGCCGAACCACACCGGCGACAAGGGCCCGGAGTTCTGGCCGTACCTACGTGACCCGGAGACGCTTGCGCGTCCCTGGGCCATCCCGGGCACGCCCGGCCTGGAGCACCGCATCGGCGGCATCGAGAAGTCGGACGGGCCGGGGAACATCTCCTACGACCCGGCCAACCACGACCGGATGGTCCGACTGCGCGCCGCCAAGGTCGCCGGCATCGCGAACGACGTCCCCCCGCTCGAGGTGGAGGACCCGTCCGGCGCAGCCCGGGTGCTCGTGCTCGGCTGGGGGTCCACCTACGGCCCGATCGCGGCCGGCTGCCGGCGGGTGCGCGCGAAGGGCCTGAAGGTCGCGCAGGCGCACCTGCGCCATCTCAACCCCTTCCCGGCCAACACCGGGGAGATCCTGCGGTCGTACGACAAGGTGATCATCCCCGAGATGAACCTCGGCCAGCTGCGGATGCTGATCCGCGCCGAGTACCTCGTCGACGCGATCGGTTACAACCAGGTCCGCGGGCTGCCGTTCAAGGCAGCCGAGCTGGCCGGCGTCTTGGAGGACGTGATCAACCAGTGACCGTCACGACGAACCATTCCGGGATCGGTAACCGTCTGCTCGACCTGGTGCCGGCGGCACCGGGTCCCCAGAGCCGCAAGGACTTCACCTCCGACCAGGAGGTGCGCTGGTGCCCGGGGTGCGGTGACTACGCCATCCTCGCCACGGTGCAGGGCTTCCTGCCCGAGCTCGGCATCGCGCGCGAGAACGTCGTGTTCATCTCCGGGATCGGCTGCTCCTCGCGCTTCCCGTACTACCTGCAGACCTACGGGATGCACTCGATCCACGGTCGGGCGCCGGCGATCGCCACCGGCCTCGCCACCTCGCGGCCGGACCTGTCGGTCTGGGTCGTCACCGGAGACGGCGACGCGCTGTCCATCGGCGGCAACCACCTGTTGCACGCGCTGCGCCGCAACGTCAACCTCAAGATCCTGATGTTCAACAACCGGATCTACGGTCTGACCAAGGGCCAGTACTCGCCGACCTCCGAGGTCGGCAAGATCACGAAGTCGACGCCGTACGGCTCGCTGGACCGCCCGTACAACCCGGTCTCGCTGGCCCTCGGCGCCGAGGCGACGTTCGTCGCCCGCTCGGTCGACTCCGACCGCGCCCACCTGACCTCGGTGCTGCGCGCCGCGGCCGAGCACCCGGGCACGGCGTTCGTCGAGATCTTCCAGAACTGCAACATCTTCAACGACGGCGCCTTCGACACCCTCAAGGACCGCTCGACCCGCGACGACGTGACGCTGCGCCTCGTGCACGGCGAGCCGCTGGTCTTCGGAGCCGAGGGTGACAAGGGCATCCGGCGGGCGGACGACGGCAGCCTCGAGGTCGTCTCCGCCGACGCGCCCGGCGTCCTGGTGCACAACGCCTCGGCCGCGGAGCCGAGCCAGTCGTTCGCGCTGTCCCGGCTCACCGGGGACACCCACGGGGTCACCCCCATCGGTGTCTTCCGTAACGTCGATGTCCCGACCTACGACGAGGCGCTCAACAAGCAGGTCGCCGACGCGAAGGCGAAGCAGGGCGAGGGCGACCTGATGGCCATGATCTCCGGCGGGGAGACCTGGACCATCGACTGATCCGAGTGCCCCACGGGGTAGCTCGAGCCGGCACTGGACGAGGCCGGGATACGCACTCCAGGTGCGGGTCCCGGCCTCGTCGCCGTTGCGAGGCCGCCCGTTGGAGCCAGGCCGACGGACATCACGCGGCCATAGCGCCGTTACGCGCGCTGCGTCTGATATTTGCCGCTCTGCGTCGGTCGGGTACTGTGACAGTGCGCGTGGGGGTGCCGTGCGGCCCGGGGGGGCTCACCACACCAGTGCAGCCGGAGGCATAGTGCGGGGTCATCGAGCCCTCCGCCCACGGCCCGCGGTCGGTCCGCGTTCGCCGATGGGTCCTGTCCATGCAGCCGCGGTAGCGGCGGCGCAGCCGAGTCGGCCCTGGTCGGCCCAGCTCCTTCTCCCGTCCGGAGGCCGTCGTGGGTAGCCATTCCGCCGGTCGCCACGCCCGGCACGGCACCGCCGACCGGCGCGCCGCAGCTCCTCGCCCCGCGGGCGCGGCGGTGCGACCGTCGCCGGTGGTCGCCGAGCCCGCCTGGAGCCGGCCGCCTTCCTGGCGTGTTCCGACCCGTCCGCCCATCGCGCCCCCGGGCGAGCGGGACACGATCACCGGACCCCTGTCGGTCAGCACCACCGCCCGCCAGGAGCGGGAGGCCGCTTGGGCTACCCCCCACCACCACCCCGGCGAGCAGCCCGGCAGCGAGCAGTACTCCACCCGCTCCGTCCTCGTGACCGCCCCGGGCACTTCCCACCATGGCTCCGGCACCGCGCGGGACTGGGCCGACGAGGACCTCGACGAGGCGTGGCCCGCCCCGGTCTCGTCCAGCGCCCCGCCCGTCGCCTGGTACGAGCGCCCCCTGTACGACCCCTGGTACGACGAGGAGGCCTCCACCTCCCCGGACCCCTGGGGGGCCGACCCGTTCAGCGAGTACGACGGCTACCAGCACCCCGACACCGGTGTGTCCTTCACCGCAAGCCGGATGCCGGTCGTTCGTCCGGCTGGCATGGTGGCGACGCCCCGCGCGGATGACACGCAGTCCATCCGCCTTCCGGGAGCGCACCGGGCGCCGGCCCGGCGGGGCAACCGGGGCAACGGGCGGGTGCGCC
This sequence comes from Frankia sp. R82, assembly GCF_023716925.1. Taxonomy (GTDB): domain Bacteria; phylum Actinomycetota; class Actinomycetes; order Frankiales; family Frankiaceae; genus Frankia. Next base: position 10,341 of record NZ_JAMQQG010000311.1, on the reverse strand, counting down.
TGGCCGCGGCCGGCACCGTGTCGCTCGCGGGGCTGTCGGCCATCGTGGCCGGGGTGACCCTCGGCGGCGAGCAGCCCGGTTCCGCGACCGTCCCCACCAACGGGGATGCCTCCCGGATCCAGTACAACGGCCGCACCGACGCGCTCGCTTTCGGCGCCGCCCAGTCGCAGGCGGCCCGGGGAACCACCCGGACCACCCCGCCCCGCGCGCTGCCCGCGCCACATCCCGGCCTGGGCGGCCAGCCCGGGGAGGGCAGCGCGTCGACCGGCACCGGCCTCAGCGCCGTCACCACCACCGTTCTCGGCCCGACGACCGCACCGATCCCGATCATCACCCTGGTCCCGCAGGGCACCTCCACCGGCCCGACCGACCTGCGCGGCCTCACGCCGGGCACCTCGGCCACCGGCACCACCGGGGCGACGAAATCCCCAACCCCGTCGAACGGGACGACCAGCCCGAACGCCAGCCCGTCCGCCACGGAGGACACCGGTTTCGGCCTGCCGTTCACCCCGGACACGCCGTCGGCGTCCCCGGGATCGCTGCAACCGAACCCGATCAGCATCACCCCGCTGCTGCCGCGGTCAACGAGCTGATCCACCGAACCGAGCTGGCAGCGGACCCCGCCCGCTGCCAGCCGGTCAGCCGGTGCGGTCGAGGACGAAGTCGGCGAGCGAGAGCAGGGCGGTCTTCGCCGGGCAGTCCGGCAGCGGCGCCAGACAGTCGCGGGAGCGAGCCGACCAGGCGGCAAGCTCCCGGCGGGCCCGGACCATGCCGTCGTGGCCACGCAGCAGCTCCAGCGCCTCCGCGACGCCCTCGTCAGGGTTCCCGCCACCGGCGGCGAAGTCCGAGGAGATGAGCTCCCGCAGCCGCCGGGCAGCCGCATCGTCGGACTGCAGCGCATACAGCACCGGCAGGGTCGGGACGCCCTCGCGCAGATCGGTTCCGGGCGTCTTGCCGGAGGCGGCCGCGTCCGAGGCGACGTCGATGATGTCATCCGAGAGCTGGAAGGCCACCCCGAACATCTCCCCGAACGTGGCCAGGGTGTCCACGGTGATCGGGTCGGCGCCGGCCAGCATGGCACCGAGCCGGCCCGAGGTGGCGATCAGCGACGCGGTCTTCTCCCGCACCACCCGCAGGTAGTGGTCGACCGGTTCCTGACCGGGCGCCGGGCCGACGGTCTCGCGAATCTGACCTTCACACAGTGTTGCGATGGTGCGGGCGAGGATGCGGGTCGCCTCGGGACCGAGATCCGCGGTGATGTCGGAGGCGCGGGCGAACAGGTAGTCGCCGGTGAGGATGGCAACTGTGTTCGTCCACCGGGCGTTGGCCGACGCCGCCCCCCGGCGGCGCGGCGCCTCGTCCATCACGTCATCGTGATACAGGGTTGACAGATGGGTCAGCTCGATCGCGACCGCCGCCGGTACCACCCCGGGGGCATGCGGATCAGCGAACTGTGCCGCCAGCAGCACGACGATCGGGCGGAACCGCTTGCCCCCCGCGTCGACGAGATGCCTGGAGGTCTCGGTGACGAAGCTGAACTCGCTGCGTACCGAGGCACGCAGCAGCTCCTCCACCTGAGCGAGACCTTCTCGCACGGCTTTTTCGAGATCAGGATCGGTCCTGATCCCCACGACGTCCAGCCCGATAGCGCTCATACCACCGTCAGCGTACGAAGCCGGACGACGCCGCGGTGTTCGCCAGGTCGAGAAGAGGCTGTGGCGCTACTCCCAGGACCAGGGTGGCGAGCGTGCCGATCCCCGCCGTGGCGAAGGTGAGGGTGGGTCGGGTGACCACGACCGGCCCCTGCGCCAGCGGCTCGGAGAAGAACATCAGCACGATGACCCGCACGTAGAAGAAGGCCGCGATCGCGCTGCAGACCAGCGCCACCACGACCAACGGGGTGGCGTGCCCGGCGATCGCCGCCTGGAACACCGCGAACTTGCCGGTGAAGCCGCTGGTGAGCGGGATGCCGGCGAGCGCCATCAGCAGGAACGAGAACGTGCCGGCGACCAGCGGCGAGGTGCGGCCCAGCCCCCGCCACTGGGACAGGTCGCTGGCCTCCCCGTCGGACGTGCGGACCAGGGAGATGACGGCGAACGCGGCGATCGTGGTGAAACCGTAGGTGACCAGGTAGAACATCGCGCCGCGCAGGCCGTCGGTGTTCGTGCCGGCGAGGCCCACCAGCAGGAAGCCGGCGTGGGCGATCGCCGAGTAGGCGAGCATCCGCTTGATGTCGCGCTGGGTGAGGGCAAGCACCGCCCCGACGACCATGGTCAGGATGGCGACCGCCCACAGCACCGGCCGCCAGTCCCAGCGCAGCGGGCCGAAGGCGATGTAGAACACCCGCAGGATCGCGCCGAACGCGGCCACCTTGGTTCCGGCGGCCATGAACGCGGTGACCGGGGTCGGGGCGCCCTGGTAGACGTCCGGCGTCCACGAGTGGAACGGCGCGGCACCGATCTTGAAGAACAGGCCGACGGCGATGAGCCCGACCGCGAGGTACAGGTAGGCGTCGGTCCTGCCGGTGGTACCGACCGCGTCGGCGATCTTCCCGAGCTCGACGCTGCCGGCGTACCCGTAGGCGAACGCGAGGCCGTAGAGGAAGAACGCCGAGGAGAACGCTCCCAGCAGGAAGTACTTCATCGCCGCCTCCTGCGAGAGCAGACGCCGGCGGCGCGCCAGGCCCGTGAGCAGGTACAGCGGCAGCGAGAGGATCTCCAGCGCGACGAACATGACCAGCAGGTTGTTCGACGCGACGAACAGCATCATGCCGGTGACCGAGAACACCATCAGCGGGTAGGCCTCGGTCTGCATGTCCGCGGAGGTCCGGGCGGCGGTCGATCCCTTCGATCCGGGGGTGACCGCCGCGGAGGCGACGATCGCGCCACCGGAGGAGTCCAGCCGTCGTTCGGCGACCAGCAACACCGACAGCAGCGCGAACACCAGAATCGTGCCCTGCATGAACAGCGTCGGCCCGTCGATGGCCACCGCGCCGGCGGCGAGCAGCGCGTGCCGGCCGTGCAGTAGCGCGACGGCGATCAACGCGGCGATGAACCCGGCGCCGGCGAGCACCGGCTGGATCACCCGCCGGGCCGCACGCTCGGCGAAGGCGTCGACGAGCACCCCGACCAGTGCCACCACGAAGACGATGAGCAGCGGGCTGAGCGAGGAGTACTCGATCGAGGGTGGGGTGATCTTCTCGGTCTGCGCGAGCAGGATGGCGCTCACGAACGGCCTCCGGGCTGACTGGTGACGGGATGGGGCGGGGCCGGATCGGACCTGCCGACGTCGGTGTAGGTCGCCGTCACCGACGGCCGGATGATGTCCAGCAGCGGCTTCGGATACACCCCGAGCCCGATGATCAGCGCGATCATCGGCGCGACGACGGCCTTCTCCCGCCAGGACAGGTCAGGCAGGTTCCGGTTGGCCTCGTGGGTGATCGGACCGGTCATCGTCCGCTGGTACAGGTACAGGACGTAGATCGCGGCCAGCACGATCCCGGTGGTGGCCACGATCGCCAGCGCCTTGTTGTAGGTGAACGTGCCCACGAGCACCAGGAACTCGCTGACGAAGCTGTTCGTGCCCGGCAGCGCCAGCGACGACAGACCGGCGATGAGCATCACCCCGGCCAGTACCGGCGTCACCTTCGCCAGTCCCCCGTAGGCACCGATGTCGGCGGTGCCGCGGCGGGCGATGAGAAACCCGACGACGAGGAAGAGCAGGCCGGTCGAGAGCCCGTGGTTGACCATGTAGAGCACCGCACCGGTGCCGGCCTGGCTGGTGAAGGCGAACAGGCCCAGCGCGATGAACCCGAAGTGGGCCAGCGAGGTGTACGACACCAGACGTTTCATGTCCCGTTGCCCGATCGCGAGCAGCGCCCCGTAGAAGATCCCGATGACTGCCAGGGCCAGCACCACCGGCGCGAAGTAGTCCGACGCGTCCGGGAACAGCGGAATGCAGTAGCGGATCAGACCGAACGTGCCGACCTTGTCCAGCAGTCCGACGAGCAGTACCGCGCCCCCGACGGGCGCCTGCGCACCGGCGTCGGGCAGCCAGGTGTGGAACGGAAACAGCGGCGCCTTGATGGCGAACGCGATGAAGAAACCGGCGAACAGCAGCTTCTGCACACCGGGGGTGATGTCGAGCTGGCGCAGCGAGGCGAAGTCGAACGTGCCGTGCGCGAGATGCTCGGCGGACACGACGTACAGCCCGATCACCGCGGCGAGCATGAGCAGCCCGCCGAGCAGGCTGTAGATCAGGAACTTCACCGCCGCGTACGAACGCTGGGCCTGCTGCTGCGCCGGCCCGAAGCTGCCGATGAGGAAGTACATCGGGATCAGGATCGCCTCGAAGAAGACGTAGAACAGAAACACGTCGGTCGCGGCGAACACCCCCACCAGCCCCGCTTCCAGGACCAGCAACAGCGCGCAGAACACCGGCACCGACCGCCGGGGCACCGGCACGGCCTGCGCCACCGCCTCGACCCGTACCGGCGGCGTCGCCACCAGCACCGCGGTCCCCCCACCACTCTCCGGAAGACCACCGCCCGCCGGAAGACCACCATCCTCCGGAAGAGCACCGCCCGCCGGCCCCTCGTCCTGCGGGTCGCCGTCGAACTCGTCCCAGGACGACAGCACGACCACCGGTACCAGCAGCGCGGTCAGCAGGATCAGCACCAGCGAGATGCCGTCCACCCCGACCGCGTAGGAGATACCGAACGTGGAGATCCAGTCGTAGTGCTGGGAGAACTGGAAACCGGCCCGGTTCGGGTGGTATGCGAATGTCGCCAGCACCGCGAGTACCAGCACCGCCAGGGTGACGGCGAGGGTCAGTTGCTTTGCCTGGGTCGCCAGCCGCCGTGGGAAAGCAGCGACGACGACCGCGGCAAGGGCGGGGATGACGAGCAGGATCGTCAGCCAGGGCACCGAGTTCACGTCAGCCGCCCCACACCAGCAGCAGTGCGCCGACCATCAGGACGGCACCTCCCAACATCGACAGAGCGTAGGACCGGACGAAACCGGTCTGCAGGCGGCGCATCCGCCCGGACAGTCCGCCGATGCCGGCGGCGCTGCCCCGCACCAGTCCATCGACGCCGACCAGGTCGAGCCAGACCAGGAAGCGGGTCAGGAACTGGCCGGGGCGCATGGCGATGGTCTCGTTGACGGTGTTCGCGAACAGGTCGTGCCTGGCCGCCACGGTGACCAGCGTGACCTCCGTGTCCGGCCGGGCGGTCGCCTCCACCGGACGTGCCTGGTAGCGCAGCCAGGCCGCGGCGAACCCGCCGGCGACGACCACCAGGGTGAGCGCGGTCAGCACGATCGGGGAGAACGTGTGCACGCCCTCGACCCCTTCGCCGGCGACCGGTTCGAGCCAGTCCTGCATGCTGTGGCCGAGGACGAACAGCCCGCCGGCGAACGTCGAGCCGACCGCGAGAACGATCATCGGGCCGGTCATCGTCGGCGGCGACTCGTGCGGGTGACGCGCGTCCTCCCCCTCGCTCGACCAGCGCGGCCGACCGTGGAAGGTCATCAGGAACAGCCGGGACATGTAGAACGCGGTGATCCCGGCGCCGAGCAGCGCGACCGCGCCGAGCAGATACCCGGACGTGCCGCCCTTGTCGAACGCGGTCTCGATGATGCGGTCCTTGGTGAAGAACCCCGACAGCCCGGGGAAACCGATGATCGCGAGGAACCCCAGGCCGAACGTGGCCCAGGTGACCGGCATGTACCGCCACAGCCCGCCGTAGTGGCGCAGGTCCTGGTCGTCGTCCATGGCGTGGATGACCGATCCGGCGCCGAGGAACAGCCCGGCCTTGAAGAAGCCGTGCGCGAGCAGGTGCATGATGCCGATCGCGTAGCCGGCGGGCCCCAGGCCCACCGCGAGGAACATGTAACCGATCTGGCTGACCGTCGAGTAGGCCAGCACCTTCTTGATGTCGTCGTAGGCGCAGCCGATCACGCAGCCGAGCAGGATCGTGATCGCGCCGATGACGACGACGACGGTGCGGGCCGCCTGCGTCTCGTTGAAGATCGGCGCCGAGCGGACGATCAGATAGACGCCGGCGGTCACCATGGTCGCCGCGTGGATCAGCGCGGAGATCGGGGTGGGCCCCTCCATCGCGTCCGGCAGCCACGCCTGCAGCGGGAACTGGCCGGACTTGCCGCACGCCCCGAGCAGCAGCAACAGGGCGATTGCACTGATCGTGCCGTAGCCGATGACGTTTGCGGCCGCGGCGCCGAACACGTCCGCATAGCTGGTCGACCCGACGGTGGCGAACATCAGCATGATCGCGATCGCCAGGCCGACGTCGCCGACCCGGTTCATGTAGAAGGCCTTGTTCGCCGCGGTCGCGGCGGCCGGCCGATCCTCCCAGAACTTGATCAGCAGGTAGGACGACAGGCCGACGAGCTCCCAGCCGGCGTAGAGCGACAGGAAGTTGTTGCCGAGCACCAGCAGCAGCATCGAGGCCAGGAACAGGTTCATGTAGGCGAAGAACTTCCGCCTGGCCGGGTCGTGCGCCATGTAGCCGATCGAGTAGATGTGGATCAGCGTGCCGACGCCGGTGATCAGCAGCACGAACACGATCGAGAGCTGGTCGACGAGCAGGCCGACGTCCACCTGGAAGCCGTTCACCGGAATCCAGGAGAACAGGTGCTGCGAGACCGCCCGGTCGTCGCCGGACCGGCCGAGCATCGCGGCGAACAGCACCACGCCGACGACGAAGCTCGCGGCGGCGGCCAGGGTGCCGATCAGATGGCCGAACCGGTCGGTGCGCCGACCGCCGAGCAGCAGGACCGCGGCGCCGGCCAGCGGCAGCAGGATGAGCAGCCACGACACCGAGAACGCGCCGGAGGCGGCGGCGTAGTGGACCGGAGTATGCGTCACTGAAGTCTCGTCCGTTCTTCCGTGATCAGTACTTCAGCAGGTTCACGTCGTCCACCGACGCCGAGCGGCGGGTCCGGAAGATACTGAGGATGATGGCCAGGCCGATCACGACCTCGGCCGCGGCGACGACCATCACGAAGAACGCCATGACCTGGCCGTCCAGGGTGCCGTGCAGCCGGGAGAAGGTGACCAGGGTCAGGTTCGACGCGTTGAGCATGAGCTCGATCGACATGAACACGACGATGGCGTTGCGCCGCACGAGTACTCCGGCCGTACCGATCGTGAACAGCAGTGCCGCAAGAATCAGATAGTTCGCCGGGTTCACTGCTCGTCTCCCTTACCGGCACCGGCCAGCGCCGGGCCGTCGTCGCTGCCCTCGATGCCACCGATGCCCGAGGCGTGGCCGCCACCGGGCAGCAGCCCGAGCGTGTCGGCGGAGTCATGCCGGGCAAAGACTCCGGGTCCGGGCAGCGGGGTGACCTGGCGTCCCTCGGTGAAGCGGCGGCGCATCCACTCCCGCTGGCCGACCGGGCCGCCGGCGTCGCGCTCGCGGTGGCCGAGCACCATCGTCCCGATCGCGGCGACGACGAGCAGCGCCGAGACCGCCTCGAAGACGAACACGTACTGACTGAACAGCAGCCGACCGATCGCCTGGACGTTGCCGCCGGTGTTGGCCGTCGCCAGCCCGTTCCCATGCACGCCGTCGATGGCCGAGCCGATCGGGAAGACCAGCAGCCCGGCGAACCCGAGACCGAAGATCACCGCGCCGAGCCGCTGCCCGCGGATGGTCTCCACCAGCGAGTCGGACGAGTCGACGCCGACCAGCATCAGCACGAACAGGAACAGCACCATGATCGCGCCGGCGTACACGATGATCTGCACGAAGCCGAGGAACGGTGCCTGTTGGAGCAGGTAGAACACCGCGACGCAGAACAGGTTCGCGACCAGCAGCAACGCGGAGTGCACGGCGCTGCGCACCAGGATCATCCCGAGCGCGGCCAGCACCGCGACCGGCGCGAGGATCCAGAACGTCACCGCCTCCCCGGTGGACGTGCTGGTCAGCTCGCCCGCAGCGGACAGCACCGTACTCATCGGGCCTCGCCATCCCCCTGGCCTGCGACCTGCCAGGGCAGCGGCGCGTCCGGGTCACGCAGGTAGTAGTCGGTCTCGTTCTCGCCGAGGCGCAGCGGGTGCGGCGGTGCTTCCATGCCCTCGCCCAGCGGCGCGAGCAGCTGCTCCTTGGTGAAGATCAGGTCCTGGCGGCTGTCGTCGGCGAGCTCGTAGTCGTTGGACATCGTCAGCGCCCGGGTCGGGCAGGCCTCGATGCACAGACCGCACAGGATGCAGCGCAGGTAGTTGATCTGGTAGACGCGGCCGTACCGCTCCCCCGGGGAGAAACGTTCCTCCTCGGTGTTGTCCGCGCCCTCGACGTAGATGGCGTCCGCCGGGCACGCCCACGCGCACAGCTCGCAGCCGACGCACTTCTCCAGCCCGTCCGGATGCCGGTTGAGCTGGTGGCGGCCGTGGAACCGCGGCGCGGTCGGCTTCTTCTCCTCGGGATACTGCTCCGTCGTCGGCTTCTTGAACATCGTCGAGAAGGTGACGCCGAAGCCCTTGTAGGGATCGAACACGCCCATGTCTCAGCCCTCCTGGCGCGGTTGGTGGTCCGCGGGGACGACGGTGGTGACGGTGGCCGACCCGTTCCCGTTCCTGGTGGCCTGCGGGGGTGGCCACGGGATGTGTTCGAGGCTGGGTGCCTCGGCGAGCTTGCGGCGTTCGGCCTCCTCGAGCTCACGCCGGTGCTGCGCGCCGCCGGGGTCGACGAGCGCGACGATGACGAGCACGCCGATGACCACGCCGATGCCGATCAGCCACGGCGTGCGGTCATCGACGTCCTTCTGGTAGACCCGGAACACCGCGATGATCAGTACCCACAGCAGCCCGACCGGGATGAGCACCTTCCAGCCGAAGGCCATGAACTGGTCGTAGCGCAACCGGGGCAGCGTGCCCCGCAGCCAGATGAACAGGAACAGGAACAGCAGCAGCTTGAGCACGAACCAGATGATCGGCACCCAGCCGTGGTCGAGGCCGGACAGCCCCGGGATCGGCGGCGGCTGCCAGCCACCGAGGAACAGCGTGGTCGCGATCGCCGAGACGGTGACCATGTTGATGTACTCGGCCAGGAAGAAGAAGGCGAACTTGATCGAGCTGTACTCGGTGTGGAATCCACCGACCAGCTCACCCTCGGCCTCGGGCAGGTCGAACGGCGTCCGGTTGGTCTCACCGACCATCGAGATGACATACAGGACGAACGACGGCACCAGCGCGATGTACCACCGTCCCGACTGGCTCTCGACGATCCCGGATGTGGACAGCGTCCCCGCGTACATGAACACCGCGACGAACGACAGGCCCATCGCCACCTCGTAGGAGATGATCTGGGCCGCCGAGCGCAGCGAGCCGAGCAGCGGATACGTCGATCCGCTCGACCAGCCGGACAGGATCAGTCCGTACACCCCCAGCGACGCCGCGGCCAGCATGTACAGCACGCTGACCGGCAGGTCGGCGAGCTGCAGCACGGTGTGGTGCCCGAAGATCGACACCTCGGGTCCGAACGGGATGACGGCGAAGGCGAGAAACGCCGGGATCGCCGAGACGATCGGCGCCAGGATGAAGATCGGCTTGTCGGCGAGCGCCGGGATCAGATCTTCCTTGAGCATGAGCTTCACGCCGTCGGCGAGGCTTTGCAGCCAGCCCTTGGGCCCGTGCCGGTTCGGCCCGATCCGCTGCTGCATCCGGGCGACGACCTTGCGCTCGAACACGATCGCAAACAGCGTCATGAGCAGCAGGAACGCGAACACCGCGACGGCCTTGACCAGGATCAGCCAAAACGGGTCCCGCCCGAACCCGGTCAGGTCCGGATCCACCGGCGCGGCGAACACCAGCGCGCTCATCGCCGCCCCTCCGGCCGCGAGCCGTTCGCACTCGGCCCCGACGGCGGCATCGGCGTTCGAACCCGCACGGTGGCATCCCGTGCCGCGGTGACGTCGGCACCGACGGCGGTGCCCCGGCGTTCGTCCACGGCGAAGGTGTCGTCCGCGGCCGGCCGCGGCAGCCCGCTCGCGGCGATCCGCACGACGGCACCGGCCGAGGCGGCGAGGCAGCGGCGCACATGCGAACCGGGCGAGTGGGTCGGTACCCACACAACCCGGTCCGGCATCTCGGTCAGCTCGCACGGCAGGGTGATCGACCCGTGCCCGGTGGAGACCCGCACCGGCTCACCACCGCGCGCGCCGATCTCGGCAGCGGTCGCGGCCGAGAGCCGGACCACCGAGGGACGAGCGGTACCGGCCAGGTAGGGCTCCCCGGCCAGCAGGGCGCCGTCGTCGACCAGCTGATGCCAGCTGGCGAGCACCGCCTCGCCGACCACCGGGACGGCCGCGGGCGCCGCGGGCT
>NZ_JAMQQG010000310.1 GCF_023716925.1 Frankia sp. R82 | reverse complement strand
CCCCCCCCCCCCCCCCCCCCCCCCCCCCCCCCCCCCCCCCCCCCCCCCCCCCCCCCCCCCCCCCCCCCCCCCCCCACGCCGGTCAGGTCGATCGCGATGCCGGCCGTCCCGCGTCGTCGTGGTCAGGGTCCCGGTCGGCGCATTTGTCGCGGCGTGGTGGGCGTCACGGCATAGTCGTGGACGCGTCCGGTGTCAGCATCGGCACCGGGTTCGCCGAGGTGAAGGGGTGCTGCGATGAGCCGGGACGTAGTAGTGATCATCGGTGCCGGGGGCATGGGGCTCGCGATCGGCCGTCGGCTGGCCTCGGGTCGCACCCTGCTGCTCGCCGACCGTGACGAGACGGCCCTCAAGGCCGCCGCCGACGTCCTGCTCGCGCAGGGGCACGAGGTCGTCACCCGCACTGTCGACGCCGCCGACCGGGCATCGGTGGCCGCTCTGGCCACCACCACCGTCGAACTCGGCCGGCCCAGCCACATCGTGCACACCGCGGGAGTGTCCCCGGTACAGGCCGACCCGGCGACGATCCTGCACGTCGACCTGTTCGGCGTCGCTCTGTTCCTCGACGCGTTCGAGCCGGTCGTCGGACCCGGATCGGCCGGTCTCGTCGTGGCCAGCACCGGCGGCCACCTGGGTCCGCGGATGACCCCCGAGCAGGTCCGAGAAGTGATCAACACCCCGACGGACGAGCTGCTCGCCCTGGACTTCCTCGCCCCGTCGGCGATGCGCGACTCGGCCCGCGCCTACTCCGTCGCCAAGCAGGCGACTCTCATCCGGGTCCGGGCCGCGGCGCTGGCCTGGGGGCGCCGCGGCGCCCGGATCAACACGATCAGTCCCGGGGTCGTCCTCACCCCGATGGGCTCCGCGGAACTCGCCGGCGCCTGGGGGCCCGACATGCAGAAACTGACCGACCAGGCCCCCGCCGGCCGGGTCGGCACCCCCGACGACGTCGCCGACGCCGCGCTGTTCCTGCTCGGCGACCAGGCCCGCTTCGTCACCGGCACCGACCTGCTGGTGGACGGCGGCAGCGTCGCGCTGTGGCACTCCCTCGCCCGCTAGCTCGCCCGCAAGCTCGCCCGCTGGACGGCTGGCCGGGAGATCCACGAGCGGACGGGCGCGCAGACCCCGGCCCCGCAGCTGTGCCCGCAGCCGGGCTGCGGGCCGGGTCAGCCCGACTGGTCGGCCAGGGAACGCCGCGCGGCCACCATGTCGGGATAGCGGCGGGTACGCGCCCCCCCGTCGACGCCGTACAGCGAACCGGAGACGAACGACGACTGGTCGGACGCGAGGAAGTACACCACGTTCGCGATCTCGTCGGCCTCGGCGAAGCGGCCCAGCGGGGCGTTCTCGACGAACTCGTCGACGATGCCGGGCATCTGCCAGGCCGGCGTCGTCATCGAGGTACGTACCAGCCCGGGTGCGACGGCGTTCACCCGCACGTCAAACGGCCCAAGCTCCATGGCGGCGACCTCGGTGAGCGCCACCACCCCGGCCTTCGCCGCACAGTAGGCGGCCACCCCCCGGCCGGGCTGCACCGCGTTCAGGCTCGCGACCACCACGATCGACCCGCCCTGCCCGGCGGCGCGCAGGGCCTGCCCGCCGTGCTTGACGGTCAGGAAGGTGCCGGTGAGGCTCACGTCGATGACGCGCTGCCACTCGGCCAGGCCGTGATCGACGACTTCGGACAGGTAGCCGATGCCCGCGTTGGCCACCACGACGTCCACCCCGCCGAAGGCCTCCTGCGCCCGGGCGAAGGCACCCGCCACGTCCGACTCGACGGTGATGTCGCAGCGCGTGCCGACGAACGCCGCCGTGCCGAGCTCCTTCTCCAGCTCGACCAGCCCGGCCTCGTTGACGTCGGCACCGACGACCCGCCCGCCCTCGGCGACGAACCGGCGCGCCGTGGCCTGCCCGATTCCGCTCGCCGCGCCGGTGACCACCCCGACCCAGCCGTCGCGCCCGGTGCTCATCGGGTACCTCCGGCCGACCCGCGGCCGGACACCTGTGCCGTCATCAGCTTCCCCTGTCGTTGCCGGCGCCACCAGGTGGCGCACCCTCGCCCCCGACCCGTGTCCGGACCTTAGCCGAATCCGCTCCCACCCACCCTGCTCGGATGTTTCGCCCGAGGCGGCCGAAGGCGCCCCGGTGGCGAAAAAAAGCCATGGCGGTGGGAGACGGCCGCTGTGGTTGAAGGTGGACGGCCCACGGTGAAAGACTCGGCCGGTCCTCGCCTGCGCGACGGCGTCCGAAGGATCGCGCCTCCGAAGGACCGTGCGTCCCAACGGCTGTGAGTCTGGTTGTGTACGTCTGGGTTGTCATGTGTTCGACGAAAGGGTGGGCATGCAGATCTCCGGGGTGGGCGTGTGGAGCGCGCAGCTGCACTACGGCGATGCCGCGGCGGCTGTCGACGCCGCCGCGGAACTCGAACAGCTCGGCTACCACGCCCTGTGGATCCCCGACATGGGCGGCGGCACCCTGTTCGACGCCGCTGCGCGCCTGCTCGCCGCCACCAGCCGGGTGACGGTCGCCAGCGGCGTGCTCAGCCTGTGGAACTTCGAGCTCGCCGACGTCGTCCGCTCGTACGCCGCCCTCACCGCCGCCCATCCCGACCGCTTCCTGCTCGGCATCGGGGTCAGCCACGCCGTCGCCGTCGACCGCGGCGACCCCGGCCGCTACCGGCGCCCCGTCGCCGCCATGGAAACGTTCCTGGACGCCCTCGACGCCGCCGAACCCGCCATCCCGGTGTCCGGCCGCGCGCTCGCCGCCCTCGGCCCGCGGATGCTCGGTGTCGCCGCCAAGCGCTCCGCGGGCGTCCACAGCTACCTGGTCACCCCGCAGCACACCGCGCAGGCCCGTGAGGCCGTGGGTGCCGGCCCGCTGCTCATGCCCGAGCAGACGGTCATCCTCTGCGCGGACGCCGACGAGGCCCACGAGATCGGCGGACGATGGCTACGCGGCTACCTGTCGCTGCCGAACTACGCCAACAGCCTCATCCGCCTCGGCTTCACCCCCGAGGAGGTCGCCGAGGTCAGCGACCGCGTCTTCGACGCCATGATCGCCTGGGGTGACGAGGAGGCGATCGCCCGCCGGGTGCGCGAGCACCGCGACGCCGGTGCCGACCACGTCACCCTGCAGGTCCTCACCGCCGACCAGCAGGCCCTCCCCCTGACCGAATGGCGCCGCATCGCCCCCGCCGTCGTCTGACCCCGCCCGGGCCGAGGCCGACGTCGGAGTCCGACCGTGGAGTCCGACCGCGGAGTCCGACCGCGGAGTCCCGCCTCGGTGGTGTGGTCGCGGCGGGCACATCGTCGTCACATCGGGGTGACCGTACGCTGTGGGCATGCGGGTGCTGGTGGTCGAGGACGACGAGCGCACCGCCGCGTTGCTGCGCCGCGGCCTGGTCGAGGAGGGTTACGCCGTCGATCTTGCCGCGGACGGGCCGGAGGCGGTCTGGCGGGGCAGTGAGGTCGACTACGACGCGATCGTGCTCGACCTCATGCTTCCCGGCCTCGACGGCTTCGAGGTGTGCGCCCGGCTGCGGGCCCGGGGTCGCTGGGCACCGGTGCTCATGCTCACCGCCCGGGTCGACGTCGATGATCGCATCCGCGGTCTGGACTCCGGCGCCGACGACTATCTTCCCAAACCGTTCAGCTTCGGTGAGCTGACCGCCCGGCTGCGGGCGCTGGTGCGCCGCGGCGCCGACCGGCGCCCCGTCATCCTGGCCGCCGGTCCGGTGCGGCTCGACCCGGCCGCCCACCGGGTGTGGCGCAGGGGAGCGCCGGTGGACCTCTCGGCGAAGGAGTTCGCCCTGTTACACCTGCTGCTGCGTCATCCCGAGCAGGTGCTGACCCGCACGTTCATCATCGACCACGTCTGGGACGACGCGTTCGACGCCACCTCGAACATCGTCGACCAGTACGTCCGCTACCTGCGGCGCAAGATCGACGATCCGGACGGGGAGTCGCTGATCGAGACCGTCCGCGGCGTCGGCTACCGCCTGCATCTGCCGCCCGAGTCGGCATCGTCGTCGGCAGCCGTCCCGGACCACCCGATAATCAACGGTGTTGACGACATCCCGGTGGCCAGCGACGCAGGGCGGGGGCCGGTGGGTCCGGACGCGGCCCCGGGCATGAGGTAACCGAGGTGCCACTGCGAACCCGGCTGACCGCACTGTTCACGCTTGGGACGGGGGTGGCGCTGGGCCTGGCCGGCATCCTGTTCTACCTGCTGCTGGGGACGAACCTGCGCGACGCGGTCGATTCGGACCTGCACATCCGGGCGGACGTGCTCGCCGCCCGGGTCGCCGACCGCCTCTCCGGCACCGCCGTGGGGACGGTTCCCGGCACGGCCGGGCTCCTGGCCGGCGCGGGCCCGGTCGCACAGGTGCTGGGGGCGGATGGCCGGCCGCTGGCGGCCACGGCGGATGCGGGCAGGACGGCGCTGATCGACGGTGCGACGCTGGCCACGGCGCGCATGCGGCCACTGCTCACCGCCGTCCGTGAACGTCCCGGGACGGAAGCCGGCGGCCGGATCCGCCTGTATGCCGAACCCGTCATCGGACCCGTCGCCGCGGCGGGGGCCCCGGGTCGCGCGCCGTTCGTCGCCGTCGTCGGCACGTCCACCTGGTACAACGACCGGGTCGAGGACCGGATCCGCAACGTCATGATCGTCGCAACCGCCCCGCTGGTGGCGCTGTCCGGGCTGGCGGCCTGGCTGTTGTCCGGTGCGGCCCTGCGCCCGGTCGAACGGATGCGCCGCGACGCCGCCGCGCTTGCCGCCACCGAGGACCGGACGGTGTCCAGCTCGCCGCACCCCCCGTCCGGACCGCACCGCCTGTCCGGGCCGCACCGCCTGGCCGGGCCACGGGCGGGAGGTCCGGTCACCCCTGGTGCCCTCGAGCTTGCGGTGCCGGCGACGCGCGACGAGATCGCTGCGCTCGCCCGGACGATGAACGACCTCCTCGCCCGGCTGCACGCCGCCCGCACCCGGGACCGGGCGTTCGTCGCCGACGCCGGCCACGAACTACGCACCCCCCTGACCGTGCTACGCGCCGAACTCGAACTCGCCTCCCGCCCCGGACGGACGGCCGAACAGCTACGCGAGGCGGTCGCCGGCGCCGCCGAGGAGACCGAACGGCTCATCCGCCTGGCCGAGTCGCTGCTTACCCTGGCCCGCATGGACGGTGGTCACCTGCGCCGGCAACCCGTCGCCGTCGAGGAGATCCTCACCCGTGCCGCCCGGGCCGCCGGCGGACTGGCCGCCACCCGCGGCGTGCGGCTCGCGGTCATCCGCACCCCCGCACCACCCCCGGCCGCCACCGCGCACCGTCTGGAGGCAGGTCCGCAGGCTGCCCCGGTCGAGCCGCTGCCCCTGGTGGACGGCGACCCGGACCTGCTGCGCCAGTGCCTGGACAACCTGCTCACCAACGCGCTGCGACATGCTCCGGCCGGCAGCAGCATCGATCTGACCATCGGTCCCACCGCCCGATCGGAGCAGGGCCCGCGGCAGCCGCGGCAGCCGGGGGAGGGCCTGCAGGTGGCCGTCCGCGACCGGGGACCGGGTTTCCCACCGGAGTTCGTGGCGCATGCCTTCGAACGGTTTCGCCGGGCCGACGCCGCCCGCGGTCGCGGCGCGGGCGGGACCGGGCTCGGCCTGGCCATCGTCGCGGCGATCGCCGCCGCGCACGGCGGCCGCGTGACGGCGGCCAACCATCCCCAGGGCGGAGCCGTCGTGGCGATCCAGCTACCGGCCGCCCGACCCGGCGCCGGTCAGGAACGCTGATCGCGGCGCAGGGGGTGATCGGCGGGAACCTCCACCAGGACGATCGGGATGCGGTCGGGGTCCTCGGTCCACATCTCGTCCAGGCCCCACGGCTCCCGGCGCGGCGCACGGCGGATCGTCGCCCCGGCTTCGGCCAGCCGGCGGTGCTCGGCAGCGACGTCACGGACCTGCAGCCACAGGCCGGGCCACCGTGGCCCGCCGCCATCGCTTCGGCCGGCGACCTCCAGCAGGCCCTGGCCGAGGAAGTAGACGACCCCCGGTTCGTCCGGCGGGCCGAACTCACGGAACACCGCGAGCCCGAGGATCCGCCCGTAGAAATCGTGGCTGCGCGCCGGATCCACCGGCCTGATCAGGATGCGGCTGCTGAGAACGTCCACCCGCCCAGTCTCGCCGCGCGCCGCCCGCCGTGCCGTGCGATCACAACGTCGAGAAAACCGGTATCTCGCCGGCAGGTGAGGGGTTGTTCGAGAAATCCGGGCCCGGCACGCCGAAGCACCCTCCGCATGACAGGACGCACCCCCCATCCCTCGTCCCTCAGGCTCGCAGGGCAGGGCAGGGCAGGCGGGGGCGGTCGGCGGCGAGGTGGGACCACGCCGGGCGGACCGGAAGGTGCCGGGTGAGGGAGACATCCGTGTACGGCGGGGACAGGCAGGAGAGGATGCTCGGCATGCCGGATCAGTCATCCCCGCAGGGCCCGCCTGACCCGGACGGACCACCGTCGGACGTCGGCACCTCGCACGTCCGAGCGTCCGAGGCGGGCACGTCCGAGGCGGGCACGTCGCACGTCCATGGATCGGCGGTGAGCGGGTCGGCGGTGATGAGCGGGTCGCCGGGAGGTGGGCGGGCAGCGGGACGGCTGCGGGCGTGGCTGCTGTCCGGCTCCGAGCAGACCACCCAGCATTCCGGGCCGCACGCCCAGCCGGCGGCCGAGCACCGGCTGCACCCGTGGTGGCGGGTGATGTGCCTGACCGGCGTCGACTACTTCTCCACCCTCGGCTACCAGCCGGGCATCGCCGCGCTCGCCGCGGGCGCGGTCAGCCCGATCGCCACCGCGGTGCTGGTGCTGGTCACCCTCGCCGGGGCACTGCCGGTGTACCGGCGGGTGGCGCACGACAGCCCGCACGGCGAGGGTTCGATCGCCATGCTGGAAAAGGAACTGTCCTGGTGGAAGGGCAAGATCCTGGTTCTGGTGCTGCTCGGGTTCGCCTGCACCGACTTTCTCATCACGATCACCCTGTCCGCCGCCGACGCGACCGCGCACATCCTGGAGAACCCCTACGCCCCCCACGCCCTCGAGGGCCATCGGGTCGGCGTCACCCTGGTGCTGCTCACCCTGCTCGGCGGGGTGTTCCTGGTCGGCTTCACCGAGGCCGTCGGGATCGCGGTCGTGCTGGTCGTGATCTACCTCGGGCTGAACGCGGTCGTCGTCGCCGACTCCCTGGCGAAGATCGTCACGCACCCGCACCTGTTTGACGACTGGCACGCCCTGCTGGTGCAGGAACACCCCGACCCGCTGGCACTGATCGGCTTCGCGCTGATCGTGTTTCCGAAGCTCGCGCTCGGTCTGTCCGGCTTCGAGACCGGCGTGGCGGTGATGCCGCTGGTGCGCGGGGACGCCGGTGACACCGAGCAGCGCCCCACCGGGCGCATCCGCGGCGCCCGCACCCTGCTCACCACCGCCGCGGTGATCATGGCCGTGTACCTGATCACCTCGAGCCTGGCGACGACGCTGCTCATTCCCGAGCGGGAGTTCGAACCGGGCGGACCGGCCAACGGACGGGCGCTGGCCTACCTCGCCCACGAACAGCTCGGCGCCGCCTTCGGTACCGCATACGACGTCAGCACCATCGCCATCCTGTGGTTCGCCGGTGCCTCGGCGCTGGCCGGGCTGCTCAACCTCGTTCCGCGCTACCTGCCCCGCTATGGCATGGCGCCGCACTGGGCCCGCGCCGTGCGACCGCTGGTCCTGGTGTTCACCGCGATCGGCTTCGCCGTCACCGTGATCTTCGGCGCCAGTGTCGACAAGCAGGGCGGCGCGTATGCCACCGGGGTGCTGGTGCTCATCACGTCCGCGTCGCTCGCGGTGACGCTCGCCACGCTGCGCCGCGGCCGGCGCCGGCACGCCGTCGCCTTCGGCATGATCACCGCGGTGTTCGTCTACACCACCATCGCCAACATCATCGAACGTCCCGACGGCCTCATCATCGGTTCGATCTTCATCGTGGCGATCCTGCTGGTGTCGTTCGTCTCCCGGGGGCTGCGTGCGTTCGAGCTGCGGGTCACCGGGGTGCGCCTGGACGACACCACCGTCGCCTGGGTGCACGAGGCCGCCGCCACCGGCGGACTGCACCTGGTCGCGAACGAACTGGACGTCGGGGACGCGGCCGAATACGCCGACAAGGTACGCAAGGCCCGTCGGGAGCTCTACGTGCCCGAGGCGGTACCGCTGCTGTTCCTCGAGGTGTCCGTGCCCGACTCGTCCGAGTTCGAGGGCGAGCTGGACGTGCACGGCGTCGAGCGCTCCGGCTACCGGGTGCTGTGCGTGACCAGCACCTCGGTGCCCAACGCGATCGCCGCCCTGCTGCTGCACCTGCGCGACACCGCGGACGTCCGCCCGCACGTCTACTTCGAGTGGACCGAGGGAAACCCCATTCTCAACTTCCTGCGCTTCCTGTTCTTCGGCGTCGGAGAAGTCGCCACCGTGACCCGTGAGGTGCTGCGTGAAGCCGAACCCGACCCGGGGCGACGCCCCTTCGTTCATGTCGCCTGACGCGGACCGGGTCTCATGACGCGGACGCTGCGGGGTGCGACGCCGGCCGAGGCCGCCGGGCGGGCCGCAGGATGCGGTTCCCGCCTGCGCCGTGCGGCCGGCTGATGCCTCCCGTGCCGCCTGACGCGCCCGGACGGGCCGAGCGGTGGCAGCGCACCCACGACGCGCTGTCGGCGGCGGCGATCACCCTGTTCCTCGAGCGTGGGTTCGATCAGGTGTCGGTCGCCGAGATCGCCGCCGCGGCGGCGGTGACCAAGCCGACGTTGTTCGCCCACTTCCCGGCGAAGGAGGACCTCGTCCTGCACCGCGTCGTCGACCACCAGGGCGAGGCGGCCCGGGTGGTCCGCCACCGCCGCGGCGGTGCGGCGGTGGCGAACGTGCTGCCTGCCGGGCCGTGGGATGCGCAGCCAGATGCGCCGCGGGACATGCGGCCTGAGGCGCCGCTCGATGCGATCGAGGCCCATCTGCTCGCCGGCCTGGACCGCCACGAGCCGGTGACCGGCCTCAACGACACCCCCGAGGTCCTCGCCTTCCACGGCATGGTCTTCGGCACCCCGAGCCTGCTCGGCCGGGTCGCCCGCTACACCGACGCCGACGAACGCGCCCTGACCGCCGCCCTCGTCGAGGCGTCCCCCCGGGCCGGCGAGCTCACCGCCCGCCTGGCCGCCGCCCAGATCCTCGCCGTGCACCGGGTGCTGGCCCGGGAGAACTGGACGCACCTGTCCGCCGGCGAATCCGTCGCCGCCCGCCACCCCACCGCCGTCACCGCCGCCCGTCACGCCTTCGCCGCCCTGCGCCGCGCCTTTCCTGACTACACCTGACGCCCACGCCCACGCCCACGCCCGCGCCCACGCGCCCGAGCCGCACGCCGCACCTCTGCACGCCGCACCCGGGGTGTCCGGCGGTGGGGGCCGACCCGCATCAGGCAGCTTTCGTGGCTGCGGGAGCCAGCCCGGTCAGGCCCCAGGCGTGGTCGTCGGGCCCGATGGAAGTCGGGCTGAGCGACCGGGGTCCGAGGGGATGTCGCCGGGCATGGCACCCTCGCCGCCGCCATGCCCGGCGACCGGATGGCTTTTCTGCCGGTGTCCCGGTGGGACGCGCGGATGTCACGTGGTCACTCCGATTGGTCACTCCGATCCGCTCGGTAAACTTTACCGGGTAAAGGGAGATGGGAGTGAGCGGTGGCGGACGGTGTGGTCCTATCGATGATCGACGACGGTGACCTGGCTCGGGTGAACGACGATCGGCCAGCCGGCCGGTCTGCCGACCACGCGGCGACTGACGATCCGGCGGCCGATGACCCGTCGACGGATGACCTGACCGACGATCTGACCGACGATCTGGCGGCCGATCTGGCGGCCGAGCGTGCCTATCTGGAGCGTGGGCGACGAGCACTGCGCGGGATGCGCGCCGAGGCCGAGTACACCCGGACGGCCGAGGGCGACCCCGAGGGTGACAAGGTCACCAACGAGTTCCTCCGCCAGGCCCGCCGCCGGCGGATCGCGGGTCTCGCCGCCGGCGGCGACGACACCCCGCTGTTCTTCGCCCGGCTGGACTACGCCCCATCGCAGGACCTCGACGCCCCATCGCAGGACCTCGAAGGCAAGGAGCCCGGCCCGGCCGGGGGACGGCGGTTCTACCTGGGACGGCGTTACGTCCGTGAGACCGCGGGCGACGACCCGCTGGTCGTGGATTGGCGGGCGGACATCGCGCGGCCGTTCTACCGGGCGCACCGCGGTGATCCGATGGGAATCCGGGTCCGGCGCCGGTTCGGTCACGAGCAGGGGACCCTCACCGGCTTCGAGGACGAGCCGCTCACCGCCACCGACGTCACCACGGCTGCCCTGACCCGACAGGGGGATACGGCCCGTTCTGGGGATGTGGTGCGACCGGGGGGACTGGTCGAGCGGGAGATCGAACGGCCGCGTACGGGGCCGATGCGTGACATCGTCGCAACGATCGCACCGGAGCAGGACGAGATCGTCCGCGCCGCGCTCGGGGTCAGCCTGTGCGTGCAGGGCGCTCCGGGTACCGGCAAGACCGCGGTCGGCCTGCACCGGGCCGCCTACCTGCTGTTCGCCCACCGGGAGCGCCTGGCCCGTACGGGGGTGCTGGTCGTGGGGCCCAACCGGGCGTTCCTGGACTACATCGCCGCCGTGCTCCCGGCGCTCGGGGAGAACACGGTACGCCACGTCAGCATCGACGACCTGGTCGACGACAACGACCTCGGCGTCGGTGTCAGCGTCGGCCGGGACGAACCGGTGGCGTCCGCGACGCTCAAGGGCGATCCGCGGCTGGCCGCCGTGCTCCGCGCCGCGCTGCGCGGCGGGCTGCACCCCCCGGCCGGACCCGTCCTGGTCACCACTCGAGTGGGCCGCTGGACAGTGGGCGAGCAGGAGTTCCTGGACCTGTTCACCGACGTCGAGGCGGCCCACCGGGCCGGCACCGTGCGCTACACCCCGGCCCGGGAACGGCTCGCCGGGCAGCTGGCGAACCTGCTCCGCCGCCGGGCCGAACTCGGCGGTCACTTTCTCACCGACGGGGCGCTGCGCACCCTCGCCCGCAGCCGGGCGGTACGCGACGCGGTGGAGACCGTCTGGCCGGCGATCAACGCCCCGGGCCTGGTCCGTCGGCTGCTCACCGACGCGGATCTGCTGGCCCGAGCGGGCGAGGGTCTGCTCGACCCGTCCGAACAGGCCCTGCTGCTCGCCGCCGCACCGCCGGGCCCGGCGCGGCGGCCACGCTGGTCGTCCGCGGAGGTCTTCCTCGTTGACGAGGCCCGTGACCTGCTCGAAGGCACCGCGGGAGTCGGGCATCTCATCGTCGACGAGGCGCAGGACCTCGCCCCGATGCAGTGTCGGGCACTCGCCCGCCGCAGCGCCGACGGGTCACTGACGGTCCTGGGCGATCTGGCCCAGGGCACGACACCGTGGGCGGCCACCTCCTGGCCCGCCCAACTGGGCCATCTCGGCCGCGGCGGGGCCCGGCTGGAGGTGCTCACCCGCGGCTATCGGGTACCGGCGGAGATCCTCGCGTTCGCCAACCGGCTGCTGGCCCGCATCGCCCCCGGCCTGCCCCCGGCGACCTCGGTGCGGACCGCTGCGGGGGCACTGGTCGTGCTGCCGACCGCGGACGTGGCGAGCGCCGTGGCCGCCGCGGCCCGGGCGGCGCTTGCCGAACCGGGATTGCTGGCCGTGATCGCCGCCGACGCCGATATCGCCGTCCTCGGGGCGGAGGTGGCCGCCACCGGCCTTGTCCTGACCACCCTCGACGGCACTCCCGACGGCACCCCGGGCGGTCGGGGGATGCTGGTGCCGGCGTCCCTGGCCAAGGGACTCGAATTCGATCATGTGATCGTGGTGGAACCGGCCGCGATCGTCGCCGCCGAGGCAGGTCCCCTGCTGGGTGAACGCCGCCTGTACGTGGCGCTTACCCGGGCGGTCAGCTCCCTGACCGTCGTCCACGCCCGGCCGCTGCCTGCGGCCCTGCATGATCCGGAGCCGGCCCCATGCACCGGTGTGGCATGACCGGGCCGGCCCGATCTGGCCAGACGCCGTGTGGTCGGCGCCGGCGTAGGTGAAAATGGCGAGGTGGCAGTGGAAAGAAACGTCCTCGGTGGCGAGCTGGAGCCCTGCGGCATCGACCCGCTGACCGGGTTCTACCGCGACGGGTGCTGCAGCACCGGCCCGGATGACCTGGGCAGTCACACCGTGTGCGCGGTCGTGACGACGGAGTTCCTGCGGCACCAGCGGCAGGTCGGCAACGATCTGTCCACCCCCCGTCCGGAGTACGCCTTCCCGGGACTGCGCCCCGGTGACCGCTGGTGCGTCGTCGCGGTGCGCTGGTTGCAGGCCTACCACGCCGGCGTCGCCGCCCCGGTGGTGCTCGCCTCCACCCACGAACGGGCTCTGGAGGTCATTCCGCTCGAAGCCCTGCGCGCCCACGCCGTCGACGTCCCCGCCGACCCAAGCTCGCTGAGCTGATCCAGCGGGCCGATTCCGCTTCCGCCGAGCACGCGTGCTCGGTTCCTCCCCCCGCCGGTCCCACAGGCCCGACCGGGTGGGACGACCCACCCGGTCGGGTGACCCACCCGGTCGGCCGACGTCGCTTACGGCGATGGCCTGCCGCCGGCGGTCCGCCGTCCGCTGGGGGAACGCGGGCGGCGGACGGACCCGTCCGAGGCTGTCAGTCAGTGGCTGTCGGCCGGTGCAGGGCTGTCGGTCACGAGCGGTCGGTCACGAGCGGTCGGTCGGTGACGGTCAGTCGATGACGTCGGGGCCGTCGCCGATGACCCGCCAGTCGTCGTAGGGCAGGCCGGTGAGCTCCTCCAACCGGGCGATGTCGGCCAGGAAGTAGGGCAGCACCGCGCGCCGCTGCGCGGCGGTGAGCTTCGGCCGGCCCCCGGACTGGCGTTGCAGCGCCGACAGCAACGGAGCACGCACCGCGAGCCGCACGGGAACCGGGAAGTGCGCCCCGATCCGCCCGCCGGTCCGCAACGCCGCCCGCAGCACCGTGTTCACCGGGGTGTCGGCGACAAACGGCGTCACGTTCTCCGACGGCACCGCCGAGAGCCGTCCCGTGGCCACCCCGAGGAACGCGCAGACCCGGTCGAGCGTCTGCTCGGGGGAGTCGCGCAGGTCCCGGTAGCGCAGCACCAGCACCTGCTCGCGTGGGAACAGGCTGTACAGATGGGCGAGCTGCTCCCCGTACAGGCCAAGCGACACGTAGTGCCAGAAGTCCGCCCAGCCGGCATCCCGGCGGGACTGCTCCAACGCGCAGGCCTGCACGAAGTCGCGCTCCGGCTCAAGCCCCGCCGCCCACAGATGCGTCCAGTTCGAGTGCGCCCGGTCGACCGGGTTGCGCAGCAGCACCACCAGCCGGGCCTTGGGCACCAGCCGGCGGATCCGGTTCTGCGCGTCCAGGTCGTACAGGTAGAACGGCGTCGCCTCACCGCGCAGCGTGCCGGCGGGTGCCGGGTCGAACAGCGCCTCGTAGTCGCGCTGACGCCAGACGTGCTCCTGGTAGGTCTGCGCGTCACCGGGGCCCCCGCGTGCCGGCGGGAGCCCGGCGCTCAGAAAGAACTTCGGCTCCTTCACCGCCGGCAGGAACAGCTCCGGGTGACGGGTCAGGGCGGCGTGCAGGGCGGTCGTACCCGCCTTGGGTACGCCGATCACGAGAAAGTCGGGCAGGGCCATCGGCAGGCTCCGGACTGGGACGAGGAGACGATGGACGTGACACAACGAAAACGACGGGGATAACCGGCTAAGTCGACCGGTGAACTCAGGATGCTAGCGTCGCCCGGCGGCCGGTGAAGCATCCTTGCCGACACCGGTCCCCACGGCAACGGTAAGGTTGCCCGATGGCAACAGTCGGGCAGCAATCCACCATGTCGGACCTGGTGACGGCCGCAACAGGCGCGCCCGCCGCCGCAGCGGCGGATGTGGCGGATGTGGCGGATGTGGCGGCCACGGTCGCGGTGCCCGGCAGCCGTCCCGGGGTCACCGTCGCGCAGGCTCCCGGATCCGAGCCGGGTTTCTGGGCCGGTGCCCCCAGCGCCCTGCTCGTCGACGGGGTCTACTACCTGGCCTACCGGCTGCGTCGCCCGATCGGTTCCGGCCGGGGCTTCGGCGTGGTGATCGCCCGCTCCACCGACGGCGAGACCTTCACCGAGATCGCCGTGGTCCCTCGCGAACCGTTCGGCGCCGAAAGCCTGGAACGCCCCGCGCTGGTCCGCACTCCGGAAGGCCGCTTCCGGCTCTACGTCAGCTGCGCCGCCCCGAACAGCCCTCACTGGTGGGTGGACCTGCTCGAGGCCGACGCCCCCGAGACGTTCGACCCGTCGACCCGGCGCACCGTCCTGCCCGGCGACCCGGCCACCCTCGCCGTGAAGGACCCGGTCGTGGCCCGGCTCGACGACCGCTGGCACCTGTGGGCCTCCTGCCACCCCCTCGACGACCCGAACGCCACCGACCGGATGGACAGCCGCCACGCCACCAGCGACGACGGCATCCACTGGACGTTCACCGGGACGGCTCTGGCCCCCCGTCCCGGCCACTGGGACGCCCGCGGCGTACGGATCACCGCCGTGCTCACCGACGGCCCCCAGCTCGTCGCCTACTACGACGGACGCGCCACCGCCGCGGAGAACTGGGCCGAACGCACCGGCCTGGCCGTCGGTACCACCCCCGGCCGCTTCCACGCCGTCGGCACCGAACCGGCCGCTACCGCCACCGTCGGTGACGGCGCCCTGCGCTACGTCACCGTTCTCGCCCTTCCGGACGGCGGCCAGCGCCTCTACTACGAGGTCGCCCTGCCCGGCGGTGCCCACGAACTACGCACCGAACTCCACCCCGCCCCCCTGCACGCCGCCCCGTAGCACCCCCAGTACCCCCGAGTACCCGAGTACCCCCGAGTACCCCCAGCACCCATCCTCCGCGTCTGCTCGCCCTTCTCCGCACCCGCCCGGTCCTTCTCCGTGTCCGCGCATCACATCGTCACGCCACGGCGACGACGGGAAGAACCTCGTTCGACGTGGCAGTTGATGCTGGTCAGGCAGCACGAAGTTCCTTTTTCCTTGAGGTTTGTGGTTCCTTGAGGTTTGTGTCGTGTGCCGACAGCCGGGTCCGGCCTGGGCATCCCACGCCGCCCGCCGCCCGCCGCCCGCCGGCCGCTGGCCGCTGGTTGCCGAAACCGGTCGTCGCTGGTCGTCGCGAGCCAGGGGCCGAGGGTTGCCATCGGCGTCCGGGGCCGTACCGACACCTCCAGCGAACCGTCCGAACGGGCTTGATCGCGTCTTGCCGAGGGTTAGTGAAGAAACGAGGCCCTGGATCCTTCTCCAAGCCTCGGCAGGATCACGTTCCTTGGCGATGTGGTCGTTCGGGCGGTGGCATGTGGAGGGTTGTTCCGGGATCCGGGCCTGATTTCCCGAACAACCCTCCACATGTGGCGCCGACTGCCACCTTCCTTGGGCTTGTGGTCACGCGATCATGGTGCCGAGGGAACGGGGCGGCGCCGGATGGCCACTGATGGCAATCGGCGTGCTCCACAGTGGTGGATTGCGTCGGACGGCAACAGGTGGTGTCAGAAGGTAACGGGTGGGGCCAGACGGTCGTGGCGCTGCGGGCGGCGGCTGCCGCCAACGGTGGGCGCCAACGGTGGGCGCCAACGGCTGCCGCCAACGGCGGGCGGCGGCCGGGGGGGAGAGAGACCGGTGCGGCGAGAGCGTGAGGTGGGGTGCGTGTGATGGGGGCACCGGGGTCCCCGTGCACCTAGGTGGGCCGCGTCAAGGGGGGCTGGACGGCTACCCCCGTCAGGCCGCTGACCTGCATTTATGCCATGTTTGCCGGGGGGTGTGCCAAGTGGGGTGGCGTTGACCGGCGAAAGTTACGGGACGTTCACTGTGCCGGCGGGCCATCCCGGGGGCTGACGCATCGTCCCAGGGTCGGGGCCTGCGGATCAGCGCGAGGAGCCCCGTGGACGTACCTGCCCTGCACCCGGTCGACGCCGCCCCGACCGTGCCCCTGGTCGCGGTCGGGGCCGGACGTGGGCGCCGGCTGGCCGTCGTCCTCGGTGCGGGGGGTGTGCTGACCGCGGTCGCGCAGGTCTGGCTCGTCCCGTTGCTGCCGGCGCTGCCCCGGCTGACCGGGTCGTCCGCCACCAGTGCCAGCTGGCTGATCACCGTCGGGCTGCTCGTCGCGGCGGTGGTCACACCCCTGTTCGGCCGGGCCGGGGACATCGTCGGCAAACGGCGGATGCTGCTGATCGCGCTCGGGGTGCTGGTCGCCGGATCGCTGCTGTGCGCGGTGTCCTCGCAGCTGTGGCTGCTGATCCCCGGCCGGGGCATGCAGGGTGCCTGCCTTGCGGTGGTACCGCTGTCGATCAGCATTCTGCGGGACGAGCTGCCTGCCGCCCGGGTGGGCGCGGCGGTGGCGATGATGAGTGCGACGGTGGGGATCGGCGCGGTCGTCGGCATCCCGTTCGGGGCGCTGATCGTCCAGTACACCGACTGGCACGTGATGTTCTGGGTGATCGCCGCGTGTGGCCTCACCCTGCTGGTCGCCGCCCGGATGGTCGTGCGGGAATCTCCGGTGCGCGAGCCCGCCCGCTTCGACACCCGCGGCGCGGTCGGACTCGCCGCCGGCCTGCTGTGCGGGCTGCTCGCCATCTCCCGGGCCGCTGACCGCGGACCGCTGCGCCCGCACGTCCTCGCACTCGCTGGCGCGGCCCTGGTGATTCTGGTCGGCTGGGCCCGCCGCCAGACGCGCACCGTCGATCCCCTGGTCGACCTGCGCCTGGCCGCCCGCCGTCCGGTGCTCATGGCCAACACCGCCGCCCTCGGAGTCGGCTTCGCCTTCTACGCCAACGCGATGTGCACCGCCCTGCTCGTCCAGGTGCCCCGGGACACCGGCTACGGCCTGGGCCTGTCGGTGCTGGCCGGCGGGCTGTGCCTGCTGCCCGCCGGCCTGGTGATGGTCGCGCTGTCCCCGCTGTCGGCGTGGATCACCGCTACCCGCGGCCCGCGCACCACCCTGCTGCTCGGTACGAACACCCTGACCGTGGGCTACCTGGTGCGCCTGACCGACAGCCACCACCTTTTCATGATCATTCTGGGTGGGGCGGTGGTCGCCGCCGGCACCGCCCTGGCCTACTCCGGGGTGTCGATGCTCACCGTCCAGGCGGTGCCCCGCGAGCAGACCGCCGCGGCCGGTGGCATCACCGTCCTCATGCGGATGGTCGGCCAGGCCACCTGCAGCGCCGCCGTCGCCGCGATCCTCGGTCACCTGTCGGTCGCGACTCCAGGCGGCCCGGTTCCCACCCTCGGTGCCTTCCGGACCGTGTTCGCCATCGCCGGCCTCGCCGCGGTCTTCGCCACCTTCGCCGGCATCCTCGCCCCCGTCCGCGCCCGCCACCGCGCCACCCGCCTTCCCCCGCGCCGCGCCACCCCCACCTCCACCCCCACCTCCACCCCCACATCCGCCGCCACCTCCACGCCCATGCCCACCGCCGCTTCCGCCGCTTCCGCCGCCTCGACCTTGGCCGCCCGGGCGTCTGCGTCCACCCCGGCCTCTGCGTCCACCCCGGCCCCTGCGTCCACCCCGGCCCCTGCGTCCACCTCGACGTCTGTGTCGGCCCCGGTTCCGGCGTCCATGCCGGTTGCGGGTCCCGACTCCGTGTCCGGCGCTGTGCACGCTGGACGTCCCGCCTCCGCCGGCACCAGCGGGCCCGCCGGCCTGGACCGCGGACCCTCCCGTATCGTCGCGGTCTGATTCGCCGCCGATCTGCCTACGGGGCTGCCCGTCCCGTCGCACCGGGTCGCCTTCACCGTTCTCGTTGTGAGCGGGGTGTCCTGGGACGTCCTCGGCGAGCGCTCCACATGATCACTCGCGCCGTCGAGGAGTAAGCGTGGCGGTCGGAAGGCGGCAGAAAGTGACAGAAGCAGGTCGTACGGACAGCGGAATCCGCTGTTCCGACGGACTCCTGATCCGCCGATCCCAGGCGTTTCCGACCAGAACCGCGAGTGTGGCGTCGATCATGGCGTCCGTGGATACTCCGCCGCCACCCGGCCTGCCCGGGACCGGTCCACCGGTGGGCGCCGCGGCTTTGCCCCGGGACGGTTCATCGCGTGGCTGTGTGCCACCGTTCGGCCAGGCGCCACCGTTCGGCCAGGCGCCACCGTTCGGCGAGGTGCCACCGTTCGGCGAGGTGCCGCTGGTCGACGTCCGGATCGCCGGGGGACGGATTGCCGAGGTCAGCACTCGGCCACTGCCCGCGCTGGCGGGCGAGCGGGTGATCGACGCGGCCGGCGGTGCGCTGCTGCCCGGCCTGCACGACCATCATGTGCACCTGATGTCGCAGGCCGCCGCGGTCCGGTCGGTGTGGGCAGGGCCGCCCGAGGTGGTCGACCGTGCGGGACTGCGCGCCGCCCTGCGCGCCGCCCCCGATCGTGACTGGGTGCGCGCCGTCGGCTACCATCCCTCGGTCGCCGGCGATCTCGACCGGAATGGTCTGGACGAGCTGTGCGCCGAGCGTCCGGTGCGGGTCCAGCACCGTGGGGGAGCGTTGTGGGTGCTGAACTCGGCGGCGATCGCGCGCGCCGGAGTGACGGACTGCCCGCTGGCCGGAGTGGAACGCGACGGCACCGGGCGCCCGACCGGACGGCTGTGGCGGATGGACGACTGGCTGCGTCGCAACACCGCGATCCCGCCGGTCACCCTCGATCTCGCCCAGGTCGGACGCCAGGCCGCCGCCCACGGCGTCACCGGATTCACCGATGCCACGCCCGGACGCGGCGCCGCCGAGCGGGCGCTGCTCACCGACGCCGCCGCGGGCGGTGCACTGCCCCAACGGCTCGTGCTCATGCGCCCTGAGCCCTCCGGAGCGAACAGTGGCGAACCGTGCCGCACGCCGCGGGTCACCGACGGCCCAGTAAAGATCATCTTGGACGACGACAGGCTGCCCGACCTGGACGGATTCACCGCCCGGATCGACGCCGCCCACCGCGCCGGGCACCCCGTGGCCGTGCACTGCGTGACCCGTGTACAGACCGTGCTGACCCTCGCCGCCCTCGCCGCCGCCACCCCGATCACACGACTCTCAGCAGGGAAGGAACCCGATGCCGGCTCGGGTGACCGGATCGAGCATGGCGCGGTGGTCCCCCCCGAGCTGTACGGCGAGCTGCGCAGGTCGGGGCTGACCGTCGTCACCCAGCCGAACTTCATCGCCGAGCGTGGTGACCAGTACCTGGCCGAGGTCACCGACGAGGATCCAGGGGGGCTCTACCCGGCGGCGTCCCTGGCCCGGGCCAGGGTGCGGCTGGCCGGTGGCACGGACACGCCGTTCGGCCGGGCCGACCCGTGGGCCGCGATCCGGGCGGCCGTGCGGCGGCGCACCACGGCGGGGATGATCCTCGGCGCGGCCGAGCGCCTGCCCGCGGTCGCGGCACTGGCACTGTTCCTCGGTCATCCAGGCGATCCCGCTCGGCTGCGGACCATCCGACCCGGTGCTCCCGCGGACCTGGTGCTGCTGCGCCCCGGCCTGCCTGACCTGCTGGCCGATCCGCGCGCGGAGCACATCCGACTCACCCTGGTCGCCGGCGTCCCCGTCCACTCCCGTGCCCACGCCGGCGGCGGGACATCCCTCGGTTCCTGACGGCGCTCCCACCACCCCGGCGCACCAGCCCCGGCACCCGACGCCAGCCGGTCATCCCGCCAGCCATGTCAGGCCACGACGCTGATGTCGCGGCTGACGTCGCGCCGCGCGGACGGAGGTCACCGCCACCACGACACCAACCTCGGAGATCGTCGCCTGGGTCCGAACACCCCTCGGCGCCCGTCGGGCCCGGGGAGGCGCCGGTGAGATTGCTCGCGTGGCGGCCACGGTGGCGCCGGGTCTCGACACAGTATCGGCATGGACCCCAGACGCGACCCGCTTCGGCTGAGCCTGGCCAGCTATCCGATGAGCCACAGCATCACCGCCAGATTCGGCGACATGGATGTCAACGGGCACCTGAACAACGTCGCGCTCGCCTCGTACTACGAGGATGCCCGGGTGGCCGCCGACCTGCGGCTGTTCCCGCAGGCGCCGCCCGGGCGGCGCACCTTCTCTCTGGTCGTGGCCCAGGTGACCGTGCAGTACCTGGCCGAGGCACCGTTCCCGGGGACATACACGATCGGGATCGGCGTCTCCCGGGTCGGCACCACCTCGTTCACCCACAGCGCCGGGTTGTTCCGGGATGCGGTGTGCCTGGGACTGTGCGACGCGGTGATCGTCCATCTCGTGGACGGGAAGCCGGTGGCACTGCCGCCGGACCTGCGGGCGGTTTTCGTGTCGGTGGCGTTTCCGGCCCCGGACGAGACGGGCATGTCAACCAAGATAATCAACGCCGTTGACGAGGTTCCGCAGCTTAGTTGATCATCGAAGGGGCCAGCCGGGCAGGTTGCGGATGATCATCCAGGCTGCGGCGGTGGCGCCCAGACCGTAGGCAAGGGCGGGTGGCAGCGGCGCGCGGTCGCCCCGCCACACCGCCCGGGCCTGGCGGGCGAGCAGCCCGACCAGCAACGGCGCGCCCGCCAGGACGAACACGTTGTCGTGGACGGCCTGCGTCCAGTGACCGTGCAGAAGATCGTAGGTGAGGCGCAGGGTGCCGCAGGCGGGGCAGTCCAGGCCGGTGACGTGCCGAATGGGGCAGGCGGGCATCGGCACGGTCGGGTTGTGCGGGTTGTGGCCCGCCAGGTAGGCCAGGCCCGCCGCGGCGCCGGCCGTGACGGCGGCGGCGACCATCCGGCGTCGCCGGACCTGCCCGGGCGCCAGCGGCGCCGGCGGCAGCCCCGCCGCCGGCGGCGGCTCCGCCGCGATCACGGAGGCCGACGCCGACGGGATCCGGTCAGTCACGCAGGGGCCGGCCCTGCTTGTCGCGGACGTTGCCGGTGAGCATCATGATCCCGTCGATGAGCGACCAGACGCCGAGGCCGCCGCAGGTGAACAGCTGGGCCAGGGCGATGCCGGTGTCACCCAGGTACCACCGGCCGGCGCCGAAGCCACCGAGCAGGATCTGCAGCAGGCCGGCGGTGAGCTTCTGCTTTTCCGAGTAGGCCTCGCCGGTGATCGGGTGGCGGCCGAAGGGAGCGTTGGCGTCGAAGGGGGCGGGCTGTCCGTAGCCCGGGGGAGGCCCGTAGCCCGGGCCGCCGGGTCCACCCGGGCCGCCCTGCCCCGGGTAGCCGCCCGGATAGCCGGGCTGGCCGCCGTAGCCCGGCTGCGCCCCGTAGCCCGGCTGCGCCTGGTAGCCGCCCTGGCCCGGCTGCCCCTGGTAGCCGCCGGGCTCGCCATAGCCGGGCTGCGGGTGGCCGGGACCGGGGATGCCCTGTGGGTCCTGCGGTTGCCATGGCGTGGTCATCGTGTGCTCCCAGAGATATGCGCTGCCGCGGCACGAGGCGCGAGGCCTGGCGTGCGGCCGGTTGCCCCAGGGAAAAGCCCATGGTCGGCCGCCTGCCGCGGTGCCCCCGGCGCGGTGATCGAGGCGATGCTACCGGGGGGCGCGGGCCGCGCGACCGGGGTTGTCGCCACGCATGCTGTCCGCTGGCTGACGATCTGCGTACCGCAGCCACACCGACACCATCCGTCACGACAAGGGGGTGTCTCGCGCCGGGATGACCCGAAAGTGCTCCAGATCCGACAGTCGCGAACAGGATCGCCTCGCGGGCGCGGACGGCGGCACCGCCGGTCGCCTCCAGGCTCGTCGAGGGTCCGGGGAACGGTCCGCGCCGGCGGGACGGGCGTGGCGTGCCGCGTCGTCGCGGGTCGACGCCCCGGCATGTCCGCGGTGACCTGCTGTTCTCGGCGACACCGGACAGAATGCGACGAGTCTGCGGTGGACGCCTTTGTGGCGGCGTTCCGGATATCCCGGATGCGGCCGGGACCACCGGTCGCCCGGATGGGGTCAACAATCGGCGATCGCCGTGGAAACCATACGGATTCTCCGCCCATGACGCCGTGGCGTCTTCTACAGTTCACCGTGGGTCCACCTGTGGCGTTCTGCGCCGCCCGAAGGTGACGGGTCGCGGCCACGTGGGCGGCACAGGTGGAAACAGTCGGGAAGGCAGGTGGGCGCGCATGCACGACGGTGCGGCGGGTACGGGCGCCGACGGGGCGGCCGCGGCGGAGTTCGCGCTGGCCGCGATGGAGATCCTCGAACCGTTCGCGGAGCGGTACGGCCTGTTCCTGGCGGAACGAACGTGCTGGCACCTGCTGTTCGCCAACGGGCAGCGCATTCTTGACGTGGCCTGCGACCCGTGGACCTGCTGGACGCTCGGCGCCCGGGTCGGCCTGCGCGAAAGCGCCGATACCGCCGCCCCGCGGGCCCTCGGCGTCCAGGAGGTGCTGCAGGCCGTGTACGGACTGCGGGAGAACACCTGGCGGACGCTTGCGGCCGACCCGGCCGAGCTGCGCGAGGTGCTGCGCACCCTCGCGGTCCTGCTGGACCGGTACTGCGCGGAACTGCTGCTTGACGACGAGGCGTTCGACCGCGCCGAACGTCTCGTCCGGCGCACGACCGTGCAACGCGGTGCTTTCCTGCGCGAGTTCGAAGAACACTGAACTTCGAAGAGCACGGAACGACAACTGCGGCGCGAACCCGGCAGAACACGGAATACCGGTTCTGCCGGCTTGCGGACGCCGTCGGGTGCACCGCCGCCCGGGGGACGGATGACCATCGGTCGGCGGTCCGAACGTCCTTCGGGATGGCTACCTCTGGCGGTCGTGGCCGTGGCGCCGGGCGGCGAGCATGACCAGTGAGCACCATCGAAGGCCGCAGTTCGACTGTTCGACGGTGGAACGGGCGTCGTCCGCGAGAGTTTCACGCAACCCCCGGGAGAGGCGATGACCGTCCAGTACGTGCGGGATACGCTGCCCGGCGCAGGTGCCGGTGACAGTCGCGGATCGACCGGCACCCCGGTCCCGCCCGCCGCGGGCCCGCCCCGGCTGCGCGCCCCGCAGCTCACCGACCTCGCCACCGCGGAGATCCGCGAAACCCACGGCGCGATCCTGTACCTGACCGCAGACCGGGCCTACAAGCGCCGCAAACCCGTCGGGCCGGCCGCGCCCACCGGCGCCGAGCTGCGGGAACGCGAAGCGCTGTGCCTGGCCGAGGTGACCCTCAACCGGCGGCTCGCACCCGACGTCTACCTGGGGGTCGCCGACCTGTTCGACGACGCCGGCACCCTCGTCGACCATCTGGTGGTGATGCGGCGGATGCCCGCCAGCCGGCAGCTGTCCACCCTGGTGCGCCGCGGCGCCCGGCTGGCCCCGCTGCTGCGGCCGATCGCCCGCGCGCTGGCCGTGTTCCACCAGCGCTGCGAGACCTCCCCGCGGATCGCGGCGGCGGGGGAGCGGTCGGCCCTGGAGGCGCTGTGGCGTGAGGGCCTGGCCGGGATCTCGGTGTTTCGCGGCAGCCAGCTCGACGCCGGCGTCGTCGACGACATCGGCCGCCTGGCGCTGCGCTACCTGGCCGGGCGCGGCGAGCTGCTGGCCGAACGCACCCGGGCGGGCTGGATCCGCGACGGCCACGGTGATCTCCTCGCCGAGGACATCTTCTGCCTCGACGACGGCCCGCGCATCCTCGACTGTGTCGAGTTCGACCCGCTGGCGCGCGCCGGGGACGTCCTGGGCGACGTCGCCTCCCTGGCGATGGACCTGGAACGCCTCGGTGCCGCCGAGGAGGCCGCCGACTTCCTGGAGGACTACCGGGAGTTCAGCGGCGAGGTCCACCCCCGCTCCCTACAGCACTTCTACGTGGCCTACCGGGCGTTCACCCAGGCCAAGACCGCCTGTGTGCACGGGCAGGGCGATCCCGACGCCGCGGAGCGGGCCCGGCGACTGCTCGCCGTCGCCCACCGCCACCTGCGGTCGGGACGGGTCCGTCTCGCCGTCGTCGGCGGTCTGCCCGGCACCGGCAAGACGACGCTGGCCAGCCGGCTGGCCGAGGTGGGCGACTGGGTGCTGCTGCGCAGCGACATCATCCGCCGCGAACTCGCCGGTGAACCGGTCGGT
Organism: Frankia sp. R82; assembly: GCF_023716925.1. Classification (GTDB taxonomy): domain Bacteria; phylum Actinomycetota; class Actinomycetes; order Frankiales; family Frankiaceae; genus Frankia. The sequence continues at coordinate 4,465 of NZ_JAMQQG010000310.1, read as the reverse complement.
GAACCGGCCGGGCAGCCCGAGGTGTTCGGGGTCGGGCGGTACGCACCGGAGGTCACCGACGCCACCTACACCGAGATGCTGCGCCGGGCCCACGCCGCCCTGTGCCGCGGGGAGAGCGTCGTGCTGGACGCCTCCTTCTCCAGCGCCCGCCACCGGGAGCTCGTCGCCCAGCTTGCCGGCGAGGTCAGCGCCGATCTGGTGGAGCTGCACTGCGTGACCGCGCCGGAGGTCGCCGCCGCCCGCATCGCGCGGCGTATCGCCGGGGGCCCCGGGGCCAGCGAGGCGACCCAGGCCATCCACCAGGCGATGGCGGCCCGCGCCGACCCGTGGCCGTCCGCGACCGTGGTGCGGACCGCCGTGTCCGTTGCCGAGGCCCTGCAGACCGTCCTGAACCATCTCGACTAGCCCGCCCACCGGGCCCCGCCTCGACCGGGGCCTCTGGCCGGGCTACTTGTCGATGCGGGTGGCGTAGACGGCGGCCTGGGTGCGGCTGGACAGCTCCAGCTTCTCCAGGATCGCCGAGACGTAGTTCTTGACCGTCTTCTCGGACAGATGGATCCGCCCGGCGATCTGCCGGTTCGTCAGCCCCTCGGCGATGAGCACGAGGATCTGCCGCTCCCGCTCACCCAGGGTGGACAGCTTGCGGTCCTCCGCCGGACCCTCGCGCAGCCGGGTGAGCACCCGCTGGGTGACGGCCGGGTCGAGCAGCGAACGGCCCGAGGCGATCGTGCGGATCGCCCCGACCAGGTCCGTGCCCTTGATCTGCTTGAGCAGGTAGCCGGCCGCGCCCGCCATGATCGCGGCGAACAGCGCGTCGTCGTCGTCGTACGAGGTGAGGATCAGGCAGCCGATCTCCGGATGCGCCGAGCGTAGGTCCCGGCAGACGTCGATGCCGTTGCCGTCCTCCAGCCGGGCGTCGAGCACGGCCACACCGGGCCGGGTCGCGGGGATGCGGCGCAGCGCCTCGGCGGCCGTCGAGGCCTCACCGACCACGTCGATGTCCCCGGTCTCGGACAGCATTTCCCGGATCCCCCGGCGGACGATTTCATGGTCATCCAGGAGAAAAACCCGTACGGCGCTCACAGGGTGACGATACCGCCCCCTCCGGTCGCCTCGGCCCTGATCGTCGGGTGAGCCTGGCGGCAGGGGCCCGTCCGTGCCGTCGGACGGTCGGACTCGCCGGCGTAGCCACCCGCTGACCATCCACGCAAGGCATTACTCTGTGAAGTTTCGTGTTCTCGAAGCGTCAGTTTCTCCGGATGGTGGGAAGATGTCAGAGGAGCGTCCGGTCCAGACAGCCCCACCGAACAGCCGCGGGCCACCAGACGGACAACGTCCGTGCCGGGCCGGTCAGCTCGACGGGGCGAGGTGATGAGCACGCAACCCAGAGACGTCGCGATGACCGGTATGGGTGCCCTGAACGGCGGTTCCGCCCGTGCCAGGCAGTCCGGCCCGCCGGGTGGGGCGGGCCTGCCCGACTCCCCGCCACCCGGCCCGACGCGCCCCGGCCCGTCGACCGCGGCGTCGACGTGGTGGTCGTGGTGGCCTGGCCCGCGCCGCTGGATCGTGGCCGCCGGGCTGTACCTCGCCGCGGCGTTCGCGATCGCCCTGGTCCTGCCCGACCCGACGGCCCTGTACGTGCTGCGGATCGGCATCGTCGTCGGCGAACTGCTGCTGCTGTACGTCGCGATCCGCACCGGTGCACGTACCCACGGCCGGGCCCGCTGGTGGCGCTGGCTGCTCGCGTTCAGTATCGCGAACACGATGGTGGCCGGAACCGTCGTGATCGCCGCGGGGCCGGTGGGCGGCCCATCGCAGAGCCAGTTCCGCATGACCTTCGGCCAGCTGGGCTATCTCGCCCCGGTGGGGACCCTGCTCGTCGGCCTGCTGATCTACCCGGTCCGCCGGGGTGGTGGATACGGGCGCGAGCCGGATTTCCTCGGTCGCCGATGGTGGATCACCACACTGCTCGACAGCATGATCGCGGTGGGTTCGGTGGGCATCCTGTCCTGGGTGCTGTTCCTGCGCCGCGTCGTGGGCACCGCCACCGGCGCCGACAATGTCGAACATCTCGTGGTCACCATGCTGCTGTGTGCCGGGAGCCTGCTGCTGGTGTGCGTCGCCCTGGTGCTGTGGATCTTTCGGCGGCCCTCGCCCGCGGCGGGGTTCGCCCTGCTCTCGGGTGGGCTGATCGCGATCAGCGTGAGCCTGCTGTCGTTCACCACGAAGGTCGCCTTCGGCCAGCATCTGGTCAAGGACGACGCCGAGCTGTGCTGGATCATCGCGGGCTGGTGTTTCCTGCTGGCCTGCCGGTATCCCGACCACACCGACCCCGACGAGGACGCCCTCGACGCCGTCAACGGCATCGAGGCCGCGGCAGGCGGGAAGCCGGCCACGATCGCCACGACCGGTGCCATCGGGTCGACCGAGGCGATCCTGTCGGCCAGCACGGGCCTGTCGAGCAGCACCATTCTGTCGACGTACGGCGGTACCGGGGTGCGCGAGCGGTCGGGGACGCAGCGCTGGGCGCACACCGCGCTGCCGCTGCTGCCGCTCGCCGTGGCCGTCCTGGTCATCCTCGTCGACGTGGTCGGCGGGACCAGGCTGGAGGCCGTCGACATCGTGGCCCTGCTGGCCCTGCCGCTGCTCGTCCTGGCCCGCCAGACAGTCCTGCTCGGTGACAACGTCCACCTGCTGCACCAGCTGGAACGCAGCGAACGGCGGCTGCACCGGCAGGCGTTCCACGATCCGCTGACCGGGCTGGCCAACCGGGCGCTGTTCGGGCAGCGGCTCACACGCGCGCTGGACACCCAGGCCCGCGGCGGACACGACCTGGCCGTGCTCTACGTCGATCTCGATGACTTCAAACAGGTGAACGACACCCTGGGACACGCCGCGGGAGACCAGCTGCTGCAGATCACCGCCGGCCGGCTGGCGCACGCGGTGCGCGCGGGGGACACCGTTGCCCGCCTCGGCGGGGACGAGTTCGCGATCCTGCTCGTCTCCGGTGGCGAGGCCCCGGCCACCGTGGGCAGCCGCGTGCTGGCCGCCGTGCGCACCCCCGCCATGCTCGCCGGGAACCGCCACAGCGTGCGGGCCAGTGTCGGTCTCGTCGTCGCCCGGGCGGCCGAGGAACTGTCCGGCGAACGGCTGCTGCACCGCGCCGACGCGGCGATGTACGTGGCGAAACGCGCGGGCAAGGGCAGCCTGACCATCTACCAGCCCGGCCTGGAGGACAGCCGGGAGATCCTCGGGGGATCGGGCCGCACCCTGCGGTCCGCGCTGATCCGCGCGCTGCGCTTCGGGTCCGACACCGAGCTGCGAATGTCCTACCAGCCCATCGTCGCCCTGCCCGGCGGTGAACCCGCCGGCGTGCAGGCCGAGCTGCGCTGGGTCCACCCCGACTACGGCGAGGTGTCGGCGGCAGCTCTGGTGCCCACCAGCGAACGTGCCGAGCTGTTCCCCACGATCGCCCTCGCCACCCTGGCCAGGATCTGCGCGGATCTGCCCCGGCTGCGCGCCGGGCCCACTCCGCCACCGGTGCACCTGCCCCTGCAGACCACCGTGCCCATGACGCCCGGTTTTCTCCCCGCGATCCGCGCCGCCCGCGCCGACGGCCGGCTGCGCGCCGGTGAGCTGGTCATCGACCTGCTCGGCGCCGAACGCGGCCTGGACGTGGACGCCTGGAGGGAGTGGATGACGCCGCTGAGTGCCCAGGACGTGCGCCTGTGCCTGGCCGACCTCGGCGCCGCCGACTCCAACCTGGCGCTGCTGACCCTGCTGCCCATCGACATGGTGACACTCACCCCCCTGATCACCGGTCTGTGGACGACCCGACAGGACGACCCCGCGTTCCAGTTCCGCCTCGACGTGCTCCACGACGGCATCCGGTCGATGCTGTGCCGGCTGGGGATACGAATCATCGCCACCGATCTGCCCGCGGGCGACAGCGTCGGCGCCGCCGTCGCCGCCGGCATCGACTTCGCCGCCGGCCGACTACCGGCCCTGTACCCGCCGGCGCACGACGCCCCCGCACCGGCCGACACCCTCGCACCGGCAGCGGTGACCCGCCACGGTCGGCGCGACGGCGCGCGGACGCGGTGGAGCCCCGGGCCGCGCCCTCCTCCGCCCGCCACCTGAACGCCCACCGGTGGGACGGATCCGCCACCTGCCACAACCGCGTACCACGGATCGTGAAGGAGGTGGAGAAACATGTGATCATCGCCGGTCCGGTCCGGTCCGGTCCGGTCCGGTCCGGTCCGGTCCGGTGTCGGTGTCAGTGTCGGTGTCGAACAAGACGCTGCCCGGTGAGGTCTGTCGCGCTCCAGGGGTCAGATCTGTGCCGTGCTGGGCAGAACTATGGGGCAGCCCGGGATACTCGAATCCAGCCGGCCGACCGGCTGGCCCGCCGGCGGCGACCGCGCGGGCGGCCCGGCCACGCAGATCGGCCCGGCCTGGATGCGCC
>NZ_JAMQQG010000309.1 GCF_023716925.1 Frankia sp. R82 | reverse complement strand
CCCGAGGGTCGAGCGGATGCCCTGGCGGGCCGGGCTCGCGGTGGCGGGCCGGCGGGGTGGGTGGGTGCGCGGGCGCGGGGTGACGTCGAGGGTTTCGCCGTCGTGGGGGGCGCGGGCGCCGACGTGGGCGAGCCGGCGGGCCAGCTCGTCACCGGGTGGATTGCGGTGGCTCAGGTGGACGGCGAGGATCTCGGTGTCGTCCTGCACGGCGCCCCGGCGACGCAGGTCGGCGACGAGCTCACCGAAGGTGTCGAGCCCCAGGTGCTCGCCGAAGCCGGGTCGGTCGCCGTTGTTCTCCTCGAGCGCCACCACGTCGTACGCGCGGCCCTCGACCGCGGCCAGGGTGGCGGCGGGCAGCGGCACGGCGGTGTCGCAGCCGTAGAGCAGCCGGGTGCCGTCCGGCGCGGTGATGTCGTAGAGGACGGCGGGACCGATGCTCGCGTCGCCGTGGTGGGCAGCGAGCGGTCGAACCTCGTACTGCGCCCCGGCCTCGCCCAGCCGCAGCGTCCCGCCGGGTGCGAGTACTGCGCCGGACGGTTCGGTTTCACCCGTCCCACCCGTCCCACCCGTTCCGACAGGTGCGCCGGAGGTGTCGGGTCCACCGGGGGTGGCCGTCACGAAGCGCAGCGGGGAGCCCGGACGGTCCGGGTCGGCGCCCTCCCAGCGGGTCAGGAAGGCGCGGCACACCTCGAGCGCCGCCGGCGGGGCGACGACGTCGAGTGCCTGCCCGGCTGCCGTCGACCAGGACCGCCACATCAGGCTCTCGGGCCCCAGATGGTCCGGATGGGCGTGCCCGACCAGCAGATGGCGCAGCCCGGACAGGCGCACACCAAGGCGGGCCGCCGCGCGTGGCACGTCCGGGCCACAGTCGACGAGCAGCACGTCGTCGACCAGGATCGCGGTCTGCCCGCGGATCACCCCGCTCCTGCGTGCCCAGGCACAGGACGCACAGTCGCACCACGGGTTCGGCCACCCGTCCGCGGAACCGGTGCCGAGCAGCCTCAGCCGCACCGGGGCTCAGCGCCCGGCCAGGGCGGTGCCCGCCGGAGGCGCGGTGTTCGGTTGCACCGGCAGACTCAGCCGTGGCTGTGCGGGTTGCGCTTGCGCTCCCAGCGCGTCATCAGCGCGAGCACGGCGGCCAGGATGAAGATCGCCGCGAAGGTGACGATCACCGCGGCCCACCAGGACATCGGCGGCTCGTGCTTGGCAGATTCGGCGGCAAGGACTGCGGCGGCGTTGATGGTCGTGCCCACTCGGGTCGTTCCTCCCATAGTTGACGGACGAGGATGGCCGGCCCGACGTTACCGGCGTCGGACACATCCTGACGTGGCAGGCCCTGTCCGCGCCAGCAGCAGGCGGACCGCGTCGACGGTCCGCCTGGCCGGCCCTCGGATGGCGTTCGGCACTGGCATCGCGGCCGCCGATGCGCCCCGTGGCCCGGCGGGCGCGGTTGGATGAACACACCGGCCGATCGGCCGGTGGTCGAGGACGGCCCGGACGGCGGGCGTCCACAGCAGTGGGAGGGGTCGGCGGATGACCTGGACCTGGCGCTATGAGGGTGACGACGGCGCGACGGCAACGGTCGGCGGCGCGGCCGGCTCCGAATCGTTCACCAGCCAGGGGGACGCCGAGACCTGGCTCGGCGAGACCTGGCGGGAGCTGTTCGAGGCCGGCGTGGCGCAGGTGACGCTGCTCGACGCGGGCCGCCGCATCTATGGCCCGATGACACTGCGTCCGCTGACCTGAGCGTCCGCTGACCTGAGCGGGCGCCACCCACCTGATCGTGGCCACGTCGGTGAAGAGGTTGACGAACAGGCGGCTAACGCAGTTAGCTAGAGCGGTGGCTAACGGCATTAGCCGTTGCTGGGGCTCTCGCTTCGGAGGTTTCGCGATCATGGCTGACCACTACCGCGCACCTGGATGGTTCACCCGGAACATCGCCAACCGGCTGGTCGCGGGTGTCACCCGGGCGGGTGTGAGCGTGCTGGGCAGCCGGGTGCTGGAGGTGCGTGGGCGCTCCAGCGGCGAGCCGCGGCGAACCCCCGTGAACCTGCTGACCCTGGACGGCCGGCAGTACCTGGTCTCGGCCCGCGGGCATGGTCAGTGGGTGCGCAACGTGCGGGCCGCCGGCGGCGAGCTCGCTTTGCTACGCGGCCGTGGCCGTACCGCCTACCTCGCCGAGGAGGTCGAGCCGGATGACAGCGTCGCCGTGCTGCGCGCGTACCTGGCCCGGTGGAAGGCCGAGGTGGGCGTGTTCTTCGACGGCGTCGGGCCGGACTCGTCCGACGAACAGATCCGTCAGATCGCCCCTCGTCACCCCGTCTTCGCCCTCACCCCGCAGTGACCTCCCACCCCGCGGTGCCCTCTCACCCCACGGTGCCGCCTCACCCCACGGTGCCGCCTCACCCCACGGTGTCGCCTCACCCCACGGTGTCGCCCCGTCCAACAGGGCAACCGCGCCCCACCGGGTCGTCCCGTCCGGGCGGGCCGGCGGCGTCGGTGGTCGCCACGGCGGCCGGTCGGTTGCCGCTGGCGCGGATCGCGGTTCGTCCGGAGCTGGCGCGTCCCTCGGCACGGGTCGCCGAGATTCTCGCGGCGGCGCGCGACGTGCTCGAACACGAGGGTGCCGAGGCGCTCACCATGCGCCGGACCGGCGAGGTGCTGGGTATCCGGGCGCCGTCGCTCTACAAGCATCTGGCCGGCAAGGATGTGCTGACGGCAGGGCTGGCCGAGGCGGCCCTCGTCGAGGTCGGTGACCTGCTGCACGAGGTGGTCGACCGAGCCGACGCCGACGAGGTGGTGGCGGCGCTGCTCGGTGCCTACCGCGGCTACGCCCGGGCCCATCCGAACCTGTACCGCATGTTCACGGTCGGACGGTTGCCCCGGGCCGAGCTGTCGCCCGGGCTCGAGCAGTGGGCGGGGGAGCCGTTCTACCGGGCGACCGGCGACCCGTACCGCGCACAGGCCCTGTGGGCGGCCACCCATGGCGCCGTCCTGCTGGAGCTGGACGGGCGCTACCTGCCCGGCTCCGATCTGGACCGGACCTACGCGGCGCTCGCCGAGGCGTTCGCCGCGCAGCCGGCCGGCCCGCCACGCCGCGGCTGAACCGTGCCCCGGAGCGGAAACGGTCTGGCTGCGGACAGGGCAGGCGATCGCCTCAGGAGCGGGTGATGACGTCGGCGAGGACGTCGTCGATGCGCTTGAGGATGGCCGGGTCCAGGGTGACGCCCGAGGCCTTCACGTTCTCGGTGACCTGCTCCGGGCGGGACGCCCCGATGATCGCCGAGGCGACGTTGTCGTTCTGCAGCACCCAGGCAACGGCGAGCTGGGCCATCGACAGGCCCGCGTCCTGCGCGATCGGCCGCAGGTTCTGCACCGCGGCCAGGACCTCGTCGGCGATCAGCCGGGAGATCATCGTGGCGCCGGACCTGTCGGTGGCGCGGCTGCCGCTCGGCGGTGGCTGGCCGGGCAGGTACTTGCCGGTGAGCACGCCCTGGGCGATCGGCGACCAGACGATCTGCGAGATGCCCGCCTGCTCGCTGGTGGGCACGATGTCGGCCTCGATGACCCGCCACAGCATCGAGTACTGCGGCTGGTTGGAGATGATCCGGTCCAGACCGAGCTCGCCGGCGATCCGCACGGCGTCGCTGATCTGCTCGGCGGTCCACTCGGACACCCCGACGTAGAGCACCTTGCCCGCGCGGACCAGGTCGTCGAACGCCCGCAGGGTCTCCTCCAGCGGCACCGTCGGGTCGTAGCGGTGCGCCTGGTAGAGGTCGATGTGGTCGGTGCGCAGCCGCCGCAGTGAGGCGTGCGCCGACTCGATGATGTGCTTGCGACCGAGCCCCTTGTCGTTCTCGCCCGGGCCGGTCGGCCAGAAGACCTTGGTGAACAGCTCGTACGACTCGCGCCGGACGCCGTCCAGCGCCTCGCCGAGCACGCTCTCGGCGCGGGTGCCGGCATACACGTCGGCGGTGTCGAAGGTGGTGATCCCCTCGTCGAAGGCGGTGCGCACGCAGGCGGTGGCCGCCTCGGCCTCGATCTTGTCTCCGTGGGTGAGCCAGTTCCCGTAGGAGATCTCGCTCACGGACAGGCCGCTACGTCCCAGACGTCGATGTTTCACCCGAACAACCTACGACCGCCCCTGCCGCCCGACCACGATTTCACCGTGACGTCCCTGTCCACCGGCCTCGGGCGTCATGCCGGACGACCCGGCGCCGCGGTTGGCGGAAGGGTTACGGGGTGGGGTCGGCCCGGGAGACGCGGGGGCGGGGGAGACGCCAGCGCCGCGGCAGGAGGGCGCGTTGGGCGGCGTAGGCGCGCACCCGCACGCGGGAGTCGGGGTAGCGGGCAGTGACCCGCCTGCTGGCCTGCCAGGACAGCAACAGCGAGTCGACCACCACCGCGACGATGCCGACCAGCATCAGAATCGTCGCCGCGAGCCGGACGGCCCCCACCGGAACCAGCCCGCCGACGAAGTAGATGACCGCCGCGATCAGGAAGAACGGGCCGACGTTGATCCGGGTGTCGACGTAGTCGCGGACCAGGACCCGCTCGGGAGCGCGCTCGCGCGGTGGCAGCCGGCTGACGTCCCCGGACATCATCGCCGAGCGGTAGTCCTGGCTCTGCCTGCGCCGGGCGGCCCGTGCCTCCTGCTTGTTCGCCGGCTTCTTCGCGGCCGTCACCGTCTGCGTGCGAGCGGCGCGTGCGTCCGAGCGCTTCGGTGTCGGCCGACCCTTGCCGGAGCTGCGGCGGGGGTCATCGTCGGCCAGCGGCTCGTCCACCGTCTCGACCACGGTGTTGGACGGGTCGGAGTCGGCGCCGCCGCGGCGCTTGAGCAGGGCCATCAGGGCAGTGCCAACATCTGATCGAGTGCCTTCCGGGCAGGGGTGGCCACGTCCGGGTCGACCGTGATCTGGTTTGGCGTCTCCCCGCGGACGAGGGACTCCAGGGCCCAGACGAGATGTGGCATGTCGATCCGGTTCATGGTGGAGCAGAAACACACCGTACGGTCCAGGAAGACAATCGTCTTGTCGGGGTGGCGGGTGGAAAGCCGGCGCACGAGGTTCAACTCGGTGCCGATGGCGAACGCGGAGCCGGGCGGAGCCGCGTCGACGGCGGCGATGATGTACTCGGTCGAGCCGACCAGATCGGCCGCGGTGACCACCTCGCGCCGGCACTCCGGGTGCACCAGGACGGTGACGCCGGGTACCCGCGCACGCACCTCGTCCACGCTGGCCCTGGTGAAGCGCCCGTGCACCGAGCAGTGGCCGCGCCACAGGATCATCTTCGCCGCCCGCACCTGGTCGTGCGTCAGCCCGCCGTGGGGGCGGTGCGGGTCGTAGACGACGCAGTCCGCCTCGGTCATGCCGAGCTCGGCGATCGCGGTGTTGCGGCCGAGGTGCTGGTCGGGCAGGAACAGCACCCGTTCGCCGCCGCGCGCCCCGAAGGCCCACTCCAGTGCCCGCCGGGCGTTCGACGAGGTGCAGATGGTGCCGTTGTGGCGGCCGGTGAAGCCCTTGATCGCGGCTGAGGAGTTCATGTAGCTCACCGGCACGGTGGTGTCGGCCACCCCGGCGTCGGCCAGGTCGTCCCAGGCCTGTTCGACCTGCTCGGCGGTGGCCATGTCGGCCATCGAGCAGCCTGCGGCGAGGTCCGGCAGGATCACCCGCTGCTGCGGGCCGGTGAGGATGTCGGCGCTTTCGGCCATGAAGTGCACGCCGCAGAAGATGATCGCCTCGGCCTCCGGGCGGGCGGCCGCCAGCTGGGCGAGCTTGAACGAGTCGCCGGTGACGTCGGCGAACGCGATGACCTCGTCGCGCTGGTAGTGGTGCCCGAGGATGAACACCTTCTCCCCGAGGGCGGCCTTCGCGGCGGCGGCTCGGGCGGCGAGGTCCGGGTCCGCGGCCGGCGGCAGGTCACCCGGGCAGTCGACACCGCGCTCGCTCGCCGGATCCGCGCCACGCCCGAGCAGCAGCAGCGCCAACGGCGACGGAACGGCCCCCACCGCCGCGACGCCCGGGTCCGCGACGCCGGGGGATGTCCGGGGCGGGGTGTGATCGAGGGCCGGGTTGATGGTCATGACGCTCCTCCGGTCGACCGGCCTGTGGGGCCTGGCCGCCTTGTCATGTGCCGGCCGGCCAGCGAACCCGCCGCGGCCGTCCGCGAATGGTCGATGAGACTCTAACTCCCCCGACCGCATCGTATGCGCGGATGTGGTGTCTCGGGGGCGACTCGTCGTGGGGGTCACCGGGCCGCGGCACCGGGTCGATCGGTGACCCGCCCGCGATCTCCCGGCCGGACCGCGGCCGGCGGTCGGAAACCTGATGTCCCACGTCACGGGGGTCAAGACGCCAGATCGCCCCCCGTGGGGGGCCGGGTGTCCCGACCCGGTGGGCCGGGTGGGTGCCTGGCTGGGACATAACCCAAGGTGACGGGGGTCTCGTGGCGGACCCGATCGCCGCGTGGTCGGTCCTGCCCGGTCTCGCTACGATGGGAAGCGGATCCCGTCCGATGGTGTTGGGCATGGATGTCGGCGCAGTGGCTGTGCCGTGTCCGGGGCGTCTGCCGGGAGTTGGAGGCGTCGCGGGCAGTACCGCAAGCGACACCCGACCGGAAAGCGACCGACCGGAAGCGCAGTACCCGACCGGAACCAGTGGCCCGGCTCTGCCAGGCCACATCACAGCAAGGGCAGGAGAAGTCTCTATGACCGTTCAGGACACGACGGAGACCGCGACGCAGTCCTCGGCCGTCATCCTCACCGAAACGGCCGCCGGCAAGGTGAAGACCCTGCTGGAGCAGGAGGGCCGGGATGACCTCAAGCTGCGCATCGCGGTGCAGCCGGGTGGTTGCTCGGGCATGCGTTACCAGCTGTTCTTCGACGAGCGGTCCCTGGACGGCGACACCGTCCTGGACTTCGCCGGCGTCAAGGTCGCCGTCGACCGGATGAGCGCCCCCTATCTGGGCGGCGCGACGATCGACTTCGTCGACACGATCGAGAAGCAGGGCTTCACGATCGACAACCCCAACGCGCAGGGTTCCTGCGCCTGCGGCGACTCGTTCAACTAGGAGTCCCGCGGGTCCTCGCCGGACCCACCGCGCCACGCATCGACGCCCGCTGTGACCACCCCGGTCACAGCGGGCGTCGTCGTGCGGGGGCCTGTGGGCGCCCGGTGGGGGTGCCGGTAGGCTGCACCATCGTGGATATCGCCCTGACCGGTTCCATCGCCACCGACCACCTCATGCGCTTCCCCGGGCGGTTCGTCGAGCAGCTGCTCGTCGACCAGCTCGAGAAGGTCTCGCTGTCGTTCCTCGTGGACGAGCTGGTGGTCCGACGCGGCGGAGTCGCTGCCAACATCGCCATCGGCCTCGGCCGGCTCGGCCTGCGTCCGATCGTCGTCGGGGCGGTCGGGACGGACTTCGGCGACTACCGCACCTGGCTCGAGAGCCACGGGGTGGACACCAGCGCCCTGCGGGTCAGCCAGGCCGCGCACACCGCCCGGTTCGTCTGCACCACCGACCTCGACCTCAACCAGATCGCCTCCTTCTACCCGGGCGCGATGGACGAGGCCGCCGAGATCGAACTCGCGCCCATCGCCGACCGCGTCGGCGGGCTGGACCTGGTCGTCGTCAGCCCCAACAACCCCGCTGCCATGCTGCGCCACGCGCAGGAGGCCCGCGAGCGCGGCTACGCGTTCGCCGCCGACCCGTCCCAGCAGCTTGCCCTGCTCGACGGCGCGCAGATCCGCGAGCTCATCACCGGCGCGGCCTACCTGTTCTGCAACGAGTACGAGAAGGCGCTGCTGGCCAGCAAGACCGGCTGGTCGGACGCGGAGATTCTCGCAGCGGTCGGCGTGCGGGTCACCACGCACGGCAAGGACGGCATCGTGATCGAGGCGCCGGGCCAGGACCTGATCCGGGTGCCGGTCGTCCCCGCCCGTGACACACCCGACCCCACCGGGGTCGGCGACGGCTTCCGGGCCGGGTTCCTCGCCGGCCTGTCGTGGGACCTGTCCCTCGAGCGGTCCGCCCAGGTGGGCGCCCTCATCGCCACCCTGGTGCTGGAGACCCTCGGGCCGCAGGACTACGAGACCGATCCCGCCGAGATGGTCAAGCGCCTCGCCGAGACCTACGGCGACGCCGCCGCCGCCGAGATCGCCGAGCACCTGCCCGCCGCCTGAGTCGGCCGCCCGGCCCGAGCCGGCCGGTCGCCTGGGTCCGTCCCGGCCAGGTAGGGCCAGGCCGGGCAGGGGTGAGAGGCGTCCAGGTCGGGCGGTTCCGGGGACGATCAGGTCCGGCGGCGGATGACGAACTCGTCGCCGCCGGACGGCAGTGTCCGGCTTGAGACGAGCTCCTGGGCTCGCAACCGGCACCAGGCGGCCACGTCCGGACCGGCGGCGGGATCGTCCGCCCACAGAGTGACCGTGGCGCCGGGGGTGACCGTGACGATGGCCCGGGCGAGATCGATGATCGGTAACGGGCAGCGTCGACCGCGGGCGTCCACCATGGTCGTGGCCTCCGGGGGTGTCGCGTCCGGGGTCATGGCGTGTGGTCCAGGTCCGCGGCGCCGAAACGGGCGCGTACCTCGCGCACGACGCCGGGCAGGACGTCCAGCAGGGCGTCGACGTCTGCCTGGGTGGAATCCCGACCGAAGGAGATCCGCAGGTTGCCGTGGGTGAGCGCGCCCATCGCGACCAGCACGTGGCTCGGTGTGAGCGCGTCCGAGGTGCAGCTCGACCCGGAGCTGACCGCGATCCCGGCCCGGTCCAGCCCGTCCAGCAGCGCCTCACCCGCCACGTACAGGCAGGAGAAGGCACAGATGTGGCGCACCGAGCCGGTCGGATCCGGATCGCCGAGCAGTTCGACGCCGTCGACCAGCGCAGGGAGCCGGCGGCGCAGCTCGGCGACGAGGCCGGCCAGCCGTGGACCCTCCGCGGCGAGCTCGCTGGTACGGGCCTCGAGCGCGGCCGCGGTGGCGACGATGGCCGGGACGGCGGGAAAACCCGCGACCCGCCCGCCCTCCCGTTCGTCCGTGGGTCCCGGGCTGCGCCAGCGGGTACCGGTGCGCACCACGAGCAGGCCGACGCCGGGCGGACCGCCGAACTTGTGGGCGCTGGCGGTCAGCAGGTCCACGCCGAGGGCACGCACGTCCACCGGGACATGCCCGACCGTCACGGCCGCGTCGGTGTGCAGCGGAACACCCGCCTCGTGCAGCCGTCGCGCCACCTCGGCCACCGGTTGCAGGGTGCCGACCTCGTGGTTGGCGTGCTGCAGGCTTGCCACGGCGGTCCCCGGGACGGGGGTGAAGGCCGCCGGGTCCACCCGGCCGTGTCCGTCCACCCCGACCTGGACGACCTGCCCGCCGGCCCCTTCGTGTACCGCCGCGGCGTGCAGCACGCTCGAGTGCTCGACCGCGCTGACCATCACCACCCGGCCCGCCCGGCGGCGGGCTGTGGCCGTGCCAAGCAGTGCGGCGCCTGCCGCCGTGGTGCCACTGGAGGTGAAACTGATCTCGTCCGGACGGGCCCCGAGGACCGTGGCCACGGACTCGCGGGCCGCGTCCAGCAGCATCCGGGCGCGCCGCCCCTCGCGGTAGAGCCGGGCCGGGTCGGCCCAGCCCTCGTCCAGTGCCACCAGCAGTGCCGCGCGGGCGGCGGGGTGCAGTGGCGTGGTCGACGCATGGTCGAGATAGGCCGGCACGGCGCCGACGCTACGCCCTGACGTGCCGGTCGGGGGCATGCATCACAGCCCCTTGATGGGCCTGAGGCGAGAAGCTGCCGGGCGGCTGAGATACGCTGCTGCCGCACCATCTACAGCGTGTCGAAGACAGCATGTCGTCCGGAGGGATCGACCGGGGTGGCATGGCGTTTGCAGGGGTTTCGCGGGATGGCGGAAGGCAGCGTTCGCGCCGTCGCCGCATGCCGCTAGTCGTGGGAGGCAGGACCTGGTGAGGAGATCCTTCGGTCGGACCCGGCCGTCGGTCGCGGATGTTCCGGTCGCGGAGGTCCCGGCCGCGGAGGTCGGAGGCATGCCGACGACGGCTGACTCCGGCGAGGCGCCCGGCACGCACGGCGGCGGGCAGCGTGCGCACCAGCGCTCGCGTGGCCGCCGGACCCTGCGTCTGGTCGGGCCGCTTGCGCTCGTGGGCTTCGCGGCGACCGCCTGCGAGCGACCCAACTTCGGTTATCCCGACGGTGTGACGAACTATTCGCCGCGCCTGCTCAATCTGTGGCAGGGCTCGGCGATCGCGGCGCTTGTCGTCGGCGTCATCGTCTGGGGCATGATCTTTTATGCCGTCGTCGCGTTCCGTAAGCGCAGCGACGTGCTGCCCCGGCAGATCCGTTACAACCTGCCGGTGGAAATTCTGTACACGGTCGTGCCGGTGGTCATCGTGGTCGGCATGTTCTACTACACCGCCCGGGACGAGTCGGAGGTCACCAAGCTCTCCGCGCACCCGGACGTGACGGTCGACGTGATCGGCTTCCGGTGGAACTGGCAGTTCAAGTACCTCGACCCCGGCGTCGGGCAGAGCAGCCCGAGCCAGAACCAGATCGAGGTCACCGGCCGCCCGGGCGAGCCCGCCGTGCTGGTGCTGCCGCAGAACCGCTCGATCCGGTTCGTGGAGACGTCCCCGGACGTCATCCACTCCTTCTGGGTGCCCGAGTTCCTCTTCAAGCGGGACGTCATCCCCGGTCGGATCAACCAGTTCGAGCTGACGGTCACCAAGACCGGCACGTTCATCGGCCGCTGCGCCGAGCTCTGCGGCACCGACCACGACCGGATGAACTTCTACGTCAAGGTCGTGCCCCAGGCCGAGTACGACAAGTTCATCACGGAGCGGCTGAACGCCCCCGTCCCGTCGTCGTCCGCGTCCTCGTCGACCACATCCTCGTCGACCACGCAGACGCAGGCCGCGGGGGCGTCCACCGCGGTCACCGCCACCACCTCCGGGAGCGGACAGTGACCCTGGTGCACGAGACGGGTGTCGGCCACGCCGAGCCCGACCTACCCCACCTACCCAAGCGGACGAACCTGCTCGGCTACCTGCGCACGACGTCGCACAAGGACATCGCAGTGATGTACTTCGTGACGTCGCTCGGGTTCTTCCTGTTCGCCGGTGTACTGGCGGTCATGATGCGCGCCGAGCTCGCTCGGCCGGGCCTGCAGTTCTTCGGGAACGAGCAGTACAACCAGCTGTTCACCATGCACGGCACGCTGATGCTGCTGATGTTCGCGACGCCGATCGCGTTCGCCTACGCGAACCTGCTGGTGCCGCTGCAGATCGGCTCGCCGGACGTCGCCTTCCCGCGGCTGAACGCGCTGTCGTACTGGTTGTTCCTGTTCGGCAGCCTGACGGTCGTCGCGGGCTTCCTGACCCCGAACGGCGCCGCGTCGTTCGGCTGGTTCGCCTACGCGCCGCTGAGCAACGACGTCTACTCCCCGGGTGCCGGATCCGATCTGTGGATCATGGGCCTGGTGGTGTCGGGTCTGGGCACCATCCTCGGTGGTGTCAACATGATCACCACGATCCTGTGCCTACGGGCGCCCGGCATGACGATGTTCCGGCTGCCGATCTTCTGCTGGAACTTCCTGGTCACGTCGATCCTCGTGCTGATCGCCTTCCCGGTGCTCGCCGCGGCGCTGCTCGCGCTCGAGGCCGACCGCCGCTTCGGCGCGCACGTGTTCGACGCGGCCAACGGCGGGGCGCTGCTCTGGCAGCACCTGTTCTGGTTCTTCGGGCATCCCGAGGTCTACATCCTCGCGCTGCCGTTCTTCGGGATCGTCAGCGAGATCCTGCCGGTGTTCTCCCGCAAGCCGCTGTTCGGCTACAAGGGTCTGGTGTTCGCCACCATCGGCATCGGCGCCCTGTCGGTCGCGGTGTGGGCGCACCACATGTTCGTCACCGGCGCGGTGCTGCTGCCGTTCTTCGCCTTCCTGTCGTTCCTCATCGCGGTGCCCACCGGGATGAAGTTCTTCAACTGGATCGGCACGATGTGGCGCGGGCAGCTCACCTTCGAGACGCCGATGCTGTTCTGCCTCGGCTTCCTGGTGACCTTCCTGTTCGGTGGTCTCACCGGTGTGCTGCTCGCCAGCCCGCCGATCGACTTCCACGTCAGCGACAGCTACTTCGTCGTCGCCCACTTCCACTACGTCGTGTTCGGCACGGTGGTGTTCGCGGCGTACGCCGGGACCTACTTCTGGTTCCCGAAGGTCACCGGCCGGATGATGGATGACCGGCTCGGCAAGATCCACTTCTGGACGGTGTTCATCGGCTTCCACGCCACGTTCCTCGTCCAGCACTGGCTGGGTCTGAAGGGGATGCCGCGGCGGTACGCCGACTACAGTCCGTCCGACGGCTTCACGACCCTGAACACGTTCTCCAGCGCCGGATCGTTCCTGCTGGCGCTGTCGACGTTGCCGTTCCTGTACAACCTGTGGCACTCGTACCGCAAGGGCCAGCTGGCCGTCGTGGACGACCCCTGGGGCTACGGGAACTCGCTGGAGTGGGCGACCTCCTGCCCGCCGCCGCGGCACAACTTCACCTCGTTGCCACGGATCCGCTCCGAGCGGCCGGCGTTCGACCTGCACTTCCCGGCCACAGTCGGCCGGGTCGACTACCATGCCTCACCCGAGATCAGCTAGGAGAGCGGCGATCGTATGAAGGTGGAAGGCATCATCTTCAGCTTCTTCGGCGTGTTCGCCGGAGCGGCGGCGCTGGTCTACTGGTTCTGGTCCAAGGACCCGACCGGCACCGCGGCCCTGACCCTCACCACGGGCCTGGGCTTCCTCGTCGGTGGCTACCTCATGTTCACCGGCCGCCGCATCGGCATGCGCCCGCAGGACCTGCCCGACGCGGAGATCGCGGACGGCGCCGGCGAACTCGGCCACTTCACCCCCGGCAGCTACTACCCCTTCTTCATCGGGGCCAGCGCGGTGACCGCCGCGATGGGCTTCGTGTTCGGAATCTGGCTGGTCGTCCTCGGCGCCGTGCTCGTGGTCACCTTCGTGACCTGCCTGGTGTTCGAGAACTTCTGGCACCCCCCGGTGCCCGAGGACTGAGCCGCCGTACCTCTGCGGCAGCAGGGGCCGGCATCCACCACATGTGGATGCCGGCCCCTGCTTCGTTTTCCGTTGGGTCGTCGTGTGTGTGTGGCGCCCGAACCGCATCGGCCAGCAGGGTCATTGCCGCTGCGCACTCACCGGACGTGTGCCGGGCGGCGCTGTTGCTGCCGGGCTTGGGGCCACCCTCCGAACCGTGGTCGCCCAGCCCGGCTGTCACCGTGCCCAGCGACCACCCATCCCCCGACTGCGGCAGCGCCTTGATTCACGGAAAACGGCCTGGCGCAGTCTGTCCGGCCACGAGGTGCCGCGCGCCGTCGGGCCTACCGGTTGCCGGCTACCCATCGTTACGGTGCCGTATTAGGGCTCATATCGGTTTTCACCCGGGCGTCCGGCTGGGGCTGGCGGCGGTCTGGCTGGCGGCGATCCAGCGGTCCAGCACGATGCGGGCGGCGCCCGAGTCGAGGGCGGCTGCGGCGCGGGGGAGGGCCGCGGCGATCTGCTCGGCGATCGGGGCCTGGGTGGGACCGTCGGCGGCGACCAGGGCGGCGGCGGCGTTGAGCAGAACCGTGTCGCGGACCGGGCCCGGCTCGCCGGCGAGCAGGGTGCGGGCGACCGCGGCGTTGTGCGGCGCGTTCGCACCCCGTAGGGCGGCGACATCGGGGACGTGGATGCCGACCTCGCGGGGGTCAAAGCGTTCCCGCCGGGGCGGTGCCGAGCCGGCCGAGTCCGACGGCTTCGGCCGGGCCGTCGGGTCGGTCGGATCTGCCGGGCCGGCGGGGTTCGCCGGAGCCCCGGGGATCACCCAGACGGAGGAGGTGGTCACGGGGCTGAGCTCGTCCAGGCCGTCATCGCCGCGGAAGACCAGCGCGCGGGTGCCGCGGTCGGCCAGCACCTGGGCGATGACGGGGGCCAGACGCGGGTCTGCGACGCCGATCGACTGCGCCCCGGGGTTGCCCGGGTTCGTCAGCGGCCCGAGGATGTTGAACGCGGTCGGCACCCCGAGGTCGGCGCGGATCGGGCCGACGTGGCGCATCGCCGGGTGGAACGTCCGGGCGAAGCAGAACGCGATGTTCGCCGCGGGCAGGCAGGCCGCGACGCCCGCGGGCGGCAGGTCGACGACCACCCCGAGCTCGGCGAGCAGATCCGCCGAGCCGCAGGACGACGACGCCGACCGGTTACCGTGCTTGATCACCGGGACGCCGGCGCCCGCGACGACGAGCGCGGCCATGGTGGAGATGTTGACCGTGTTGGACCGGTCCCCGCCGGTGCCACAGGTGTCCACGGCGCGTACCCGGAGCTCGTCGGCGACCTGCAGGGCGGCGGCGTGGGCGAGCATGCCCTCGACCAGGCCACCGATCTCCGCGGCGGTTTCGCCCTTGGCCCGCAGCGCCACCACGAAGCCGGCGACCTGGGCGGGCGACGCTGTTCCGGCCATGATCTGGTTCATCGCCCAGGCGGTGCCCGCCCGGTCCAGCGGGATGCCCGCCAGCAGCGCACCGATCAGATCCGGCCAGCTCGGGACCGCCTCGGCGGCCGTACCCACCGTGGCGGCCGGGCCCACACTCGCAGCGCGCACGGCCGGACCGGTCGCCGTCGATCCAGTGGCTGCCGGGCCGAGGACGGTCGGGTCCACGAGGCTGGCAGCGGCTGCGCCGGCCGAGCTCGCCGAGGCGGCGACGGCGGTCGCAGCAGAGGCGGGGGCGGTGGTTTCGAGGGACATGGTGGTCCGATCAGCCGGCGAGCTGGGCGCCGGTGAGTGGTCGCCGTGAGGTCGCACCGTCGGCGCGGGCCCGCAGCAGGGTCACGACCGCCTCGGTGAGCCGGGCGGGGTCCAGCGGGTGGGCGACGACGGCGTCCGCCTGGGACCAGGTGGCGAGCCAGCGGTCGTCCGCACGAGCGACCAGCAGGACGGTGGGCGGGCAGTCGGCGACCTCGTTCTTCAACTGCCGGCACAGGCCCATGCCGCCGGTCGGGGTGGCCTCGGCGTCAAAGATGCACAGGTCGGCCTCGTGGTGGTCGACCACGCCGATCGCCTCGGCGGCGTCGGTGGCCTCCACGAACTCCAGCGGGCCGACGTCGCCCGCGGGACGGCGGCCGAGGGCGGCGATGACGCGGGCGCGCACCTCGGCGCGGTCGGCGTACACCAGGATGGTTTTCGGGGTGCTCCCGTGCCCAGCTTCCACCTGCATGGCGTGCTGCCCTCCCGTACGGCCGACCGGCGCGGTCCGTCCGAAGATTACTCGGTCACGCCCGCTGTGGCGGCGAAGCCGGCGGTGGCCGTGGGTTTGCCAGCAGGGTCCGCCTCGGTGATACTGAGACTCGTTCTCACTCGGTACGGCATCCCAGCCGGCACGTGCCGGGCCGTGAACCCGACGGGCGTGATCCATGACCGACCAGACCGATCTTCGACTGACCCCCCAGCGGATGGCCGTCCTCGAGGTGCTGCGCGCCGCGCATGACCATCCGACCGCGGCCGAGGTGTACGAGCGCGTGCGGCGCACCTCACCGCGAATCGGCAGCGCTACGGTGTACCGCACCCTGGCGCTGCTGGTGTCGACCGGTCAGGCGCTGGAGCTCAGTCTCGGCGGCGGCGCGGCGGCGCGGTACGACGCCAACACCTGCCGACACGACCATGCGGTCTGCGAGAGCTGTGGCCGCGCGGTCGATCTCGATCATCCGGTTCCCGACGGAATGATGACGGAGATCGCGCGGCGCTCGGGCTTCGCCATCACCGGATACGACCTGCAGTTCCGGGGAATCTGTCCGGACTGTCAGGCTCAGGGTGCGGCTCGGCCCCGCTCAGGGGTGCGGCCGGCCCACAGTGACCCCCTGGCTGGGAACACCCCAGCTGGGAACACTCATCGCAAAGGAGCGTGACATGCCCAAGCTCGATGGCACCAAGACCCACGAGAACCTCAAGGAGGCGTTCGCCGGGGAGAGCCAGGCCAACCGGCGCTACCTCTACTTCGCCCGCCGTGCCGACATCGAGGGCCTCACCGACGCGTCGTCGCTGTTCCGCGACACCGCCGAGGGGGAGACCGGGCACGCCTTCGGGCACCTGGACTTCCTCGCGGAGGTCGGCGACCCGGCCACCGGCGAGCCGCTCGGCACCACGACGAAGAACCTGGCCAGCGCCGTCGCCGGTGAGACCTACGAGTTCACCGCCATGTACCCCGGCTTCGCGAAGACCGCCCGCGACGAGGGCTTCGAGGAGATCGCGGACTGGTTCTCCACCCTGGCCCGCGCCGAGAAGACCCACGCCGGTCGGTTCAAGCGCGCCCTCGACGCGCTGACGGCCGAGGAGACCGCCGACGCCTGATCGGCCCAGGCCCAGGCCCCAGGCCGCACGATCCCCGGCGACCGGTCCCGCGCCCAGCGCGTCCAGGACCGGTCGCCGGTCTCGTCCCCGCCCGTCCCCGCCCGTCACCGATCCCCGGAGGCCGCGCCATGGCGCTGACCGTCGCCGACATCATCACCGACCATCAGGCGTATGCGCAGCGACGGCCCGAGCTGCGCCGACGGATGATCCCGGTACGGGCCGAGCGGCGGGTGCGGATCGGGGACATCGTCGTCGCCGAGTTCGAGAACGAGCAGACCCTGCGCTACCAGGTGCAGGAGATGGTCTACACCGAGCGACTGACGGCGCCCGCCGATGTCGCCCACGAGATCGAGGCGTACTCCCGGCTGTTGCCAGGTAGTCATGCGCTGACGGCGACGCTGTTCCTTGAGCTGGACGGGCTTGCCACGGTGCGCGACGAGCTGCGCCGCCTCGCCGGTCTGCAGCACAGCGTCTTCCTGGAGATCGACGGGACGCGGGTGGCCGGGCAGGAGATTCCCGGCCCGGACGAGGATCCGGACGTCCCCAGCGAGACCGTCTCGGTGCACATGGTGCGTTTCCTGCTGGACGACCAGGTGCGCGACGTCTTCCGGGA
This sequence comes from Frankia sp. R82, assembly GCF_023716925.1. Classification (GTDB taxonomy): domain Bacteria; phylum Actinomycetota; class Actinomycetes; order Frankiales; family Frankiaceae; genus Frankia. Next base: position 11,581 of record NZ_JAMQQG010000309.1, on the reverse strand, counting down.
CCCGGATGCTTCCGCGGAGCTCGTCGTCGACCATCCCGCCTACAACGACGGGACGCCCCTGACCGGCGAGACCCGCCGCGCCCTGATCGCGGACCTGGCCCTGCGCGGCTGAGCAGCCGGCGTTCGCATGTCCGGACTGCCGTGGTGCCCGGACTGCCGTGGTGCCCGGACGGCTGTGGTTGTCCGGACTGCAGTGGTGCCCGGACGGCTGTGGTGCCGGCGACCGGGTGGCTGCGACGCCGCACACATTGTCGGAGGGCACCCGTTCGGTGTGGCCGTGGCGGGGTACGCGGAGGGCCTACGGCACGACACGTCAGCACGTTCATCCACGTCAAGGGAGAGTCACCCATGACCGATGACCAGCTACGTCCCGAGGCCCCCCGCACGGACCAGGACCCCGTGGCCAGCAATGCCCCGGCGGTCGGGCGCAACCCCGTGGCCGGCGACAGTGCCGTGGCCGGTCAGGGGGTCCCCAGCGGGCCGGACGCTGTGGCCGGGCCGGACGGATTCGCCGACCAGGACGGCCGCACCAGCTCGGGCGCACAGGCCGAGCAGGGCAGTGCCGCGCGAGCTGCGCTGTGCCGGCTGGCCGATGGTGAGAACGAGCGGTCCGCGCTCGGTGATCTGGCCCTGGCCGACGTCCTGCTGCCCGACCTGGGCAATGACGTCACCGACCTGTCCGAAGCCGACAGTGACGTCCTGCAGCTGCCGGTCGCGCAGCGCCAGGACGGCACCCAGTTCGTCCCGACGTTCACCTCCGAGCAGCGACTGGCGGCGGCACTGCCCGAGGTGGACCGCTATCGCACGGTTCAGATCGCCACACTCGGGCGGATCTGGCCGTCGGACGAGCTGCTGCTCGCCGTCGACCCGGGCTCGGAAGCGGGGATCGCCCTGCCGGCGGAGGGGCTGCGCGCCCTCGCCGCCATGTCCGGATAACCGCAGACGCGACCAGCCGGCGGCGTGGCCAGGGCGGACCAGCCCCGTCCCGTCGCCGGCCCTGTTGCGTGCGCGGAGCAGGTCGGCCGGGGGTCCCGCGCAGGTGCCGTGCCAACCGGCCCAGGTCCGTCGTGCCGCCCGACCCGGCTCATGCGGAGGATCCGTGACGGGTGAGGCACGCAACATCCGCCGGGACGCTCCCACTCGGCCCAAGGGTGCGGGCGGCTTCGCGGGCACCCTCCCGAGCTGCAGTTTTCCCTGTGGCACAGGAATTTGCATCCGGCGCGTGGGGGATGCGTCCGGGGCATGCACCGGTCATCGACGAGTCGTAGTCCTACCGAACGTCGAACCTACGGTGGCGCCTGGGGCGACGCGTGTCAGAATGACCGACGTGGCCTCAGCCCCCGTCCTCGAGAAGGCTCCACCACCACACCCGACGGCCAACCGTCCCTCGATGGTCTCGGTCGGCACGGTCGTGTGGCTGTCGTCGGAGCTGATGTTCTTCGCGTCCCTGTTCGCGATGTACTTCACGATCCGTTCGGTCAACAGCGGCAACTGGCCGCCGACGACCGGGGACCCCATCGGGTCCGAACACGGGCCCGTGGAGCTACACGTCGGGTACGCGCTGTTCTTCACCGTGATCCTGGTGCTGTCCAGCGTCACCTGTCAGCTCGGCGTGTTCGCCGCCGAGCGGGGTGACGTGTTCGGCCTGCGACGCTGGTATCTGATCTCGCTGATCATGGGCGCCATCTTCGTTGGCGGCCAGGCGAACGAGTACTTCGGCGAGAACAAGTTCACGATGGCGTCGCATGCCTACGGATCGGTGTACTACCTGACCACCGGCTTCCATGGACTGCACGTGATCGGTGGACTGGTCGCCTTCGTCATGGTGCTGGGCCGGTCGACGTACGGGCGCTTCACGCCGGAGAAGGCGACATCGGCGATCGTCGTGTCGTACTACTGGCACTTCGTCGACGTCGTCTGGATCGCCCTCTTCGCGACCATCTACCTCCTCCAGTGAGCGACATGACTGAATCTTCAGGCACATCGTCGGACACGCCGCCGGAAACCAGCCCGGTTCCTCCGGCGAGCGACACGGCCACCGGGCCGCGGGCCGCCGCCTCGCCGGAGTCGACCGGGAGCACCCTCCCGGTCGCCGCTGCCGCGAAGTCCGACGCCGATGCCAGCACCGAAGCGAACGCCGACGTCACGGCCGGTACTGACGTCACGGCGAGTACTGACGTTGAAGTGAGCACCGACGTGGCGGCAGGCGCCGACGCCGACGCTGACGTGAGCGCCGACGCTGACGTGAGCGCCGACGTCGATGCCGACACGGAGACGGCGGGCTCGGGGGCGAAGCCGGTCGCCGGCCGTCCCGGCCTGCTCGGCCGCCGCCGTGCGCGCCGTCGGGTGTCGTCCGCGCAGCGGCGCCGTCGCTCGTCCGCCCTGGTCCTCGCGTTCGGCCTGCTCGCCACCGGCGTGCTGTGGACGCTGCTGGCGCCCGGCGGCAACGCCGCGTCCGCGTCCGGCTCGAACGAGGCGGTCCGCCAAGGCCGTGCTCTGTTCCTGGAGGGCTGCGCCACCTGCCACGGGCTTGGTGCCCAGGGCTCCAGCACCGGGCCGAGCCTGATCGGGGTCGGCGCAGCCGCTGTCGACTTCCAGGTGTCCACCGGCCGCATGCCGCTGGCCGCTCCGGCCGCGCAGGCCGACCGCAAGGCGCCGATCTACTCGGACACCCAGATCGCCCAGCTCGCCGCGTACATCGACAGCCTGGGCGGCGGTCCCGAGGTGCCGAAGGTGGACGACGCCGCGCTGAACGACGCCGCACTGTCCAAGGGCGGTGAGCTGTACCGGGCCAACTGCGCGCAGTGCCATCAGGCAGTCGCTCAGGGTGCCCCACTGACCTACGGCAAGTTCGCTCCCTCGCTGGGCGAGTCGACCCCGACGCAGATCATCGAGGCGATGCGCACGGGACCGGAGTCGATGCCCGTCTTCGGTAACCGTCAGGTCAGCGAGGAGGACGCGGTCGCGGTCGCGGCCTACGTCCGCCACCTCAACGACACGGCGAGCCCCGGCGGCTTCAGCCTCGGCAAGTACGGTCCGGTGCCCGAGGGCCTGCTGGCGATTCTGGTGGGCGTCGGTGGCCTGCTGGCCGTGTGCCTGTGGATCGGAGCGAGGCAGAAGCGATGAGTGACCAGACGGGCCCGGGGACGCCGGGGCCGGGCGGACCGGGCGACCAGGACCGCCCGGAGGACTCCGCATCCGAGCGCATGCACTACGCCGGCTACCAGGGTGAGCCGGCCGACAAGGCTGACCAGGACTCGATGAGCAGCATCTTTCACCGGGCCAAGCACCCGGTCGACACCTCCGGTGCCCCGGCCAAGGGGTCGGACGTCGCGGCCGGTGGGCCGGAGATCTCCGCCGGCACACACGACGGTCCGGAGGCGCTGGGCACCCCGCCGCACCAGACCGACTCCACCCGCAACCCGCAGCACACGGTGATGCGCGGGGGGGCCGGCTCCGGCGGGGTCACCCCCCGCCGGCCGCGGTCCGCGGACCACGACCGCCGCGCCGAGCGGCGGGCCGAGCGAGTGATCGCTCTGTGGTTCATGCTCTCGGTGGTCGGCACGGTCGGCTTCGTCATCACGAACTTCGTCGGTGACAAGCACAAGGAGTACTACACCCCGTGCCTCGGCTCGGCCCTGGGCATCGCGGTCGGCGGGCTCGGTATCGGGCTGATCCTGTGGGCCAAGCGGCTCATGCCGCATGAGCAGGCCGTTCAGGAGCGCCACGAGTTCACCTCCGCCAAGGAGGAGATCGCGGTCACCGAGGCGGAGATCGCCGACGGCTTCGCCGACACCGGCCTGACCCGCTTCCCGCTGCTGCGCCGCACCCTGCTCGGCGCCGGTACCGTGCTCGGTGGACTGGTCGTGGTGCCGCTGTTGAACCTCACCAACGCCAAGCCGGGCAAGAAGCTCGACCACACCTCGTGGGTGAAGGGCGCTCGGCTGGTCACGGAGGAGGGCCGGTACGTCAAACTGGGCGACGTGTCCATCGGCGGTATCGAGACGGTCTTCCCGGCCATCCCGGTCACCGGTGCCAACGGGCAGGTGTCCTACCAGGCGAAGACGGACCTGCACACCAAGGCGGACAGCACCACCATCCTCATCCGGCTGCCACCGGGCGTCGACCGCCCGCGCAAGGGTCGGGAGAACTGGTCGGTGGACGGCCACGTCGCCTACTCCAAGATCTGCTCGCATGCCGGCTGCCCGGTGAGCCTCTACGAGCAGCAGACCCACCATCTGCTCTGCCCCTGCCACCAGTCGGTCTTCGACGTGCTGGACGGCTGCCGGGCGATCTTCGGCCCGGCCAGCCGGTCGCTGCCGCAGCTGGCCATCGCGGCGGACTCGGACGGATATCTGTACGCCCGCAACGGTGACTACGACGAGCCTGTCGGTGCCGCCTTCTGGGAGCGCTCATGACAACCGCATCCCCGCCGGACTTCGTCAAGCGACCCGGTCCGGTCCGCAAGCTCAACCGGGCGGCCGACGAACGGTTCGGCACGCAGGCCGGGCTGCGGCGCAACCTGAACAAGGTCTTCCCCGACCACTGGTCATTCATGATCGGGGAGATCGCGCTCTACAGCTTCGTCATCCTGCTGCTCACCGGCATCTACCTCACGCTGTTCTTCGACCCGTCGAACACCGAGGTCGTCTACAACGGTTCCTACGTCCCCCTCAAGGGCGTGGAGATGAGCCGGGCGTACGCCTCGACGCTGGACATCAGCTTCGACACCCGGGCTGGTCTGGTCTTCCGCCAGATCCACCACTGGGCTGCGCTGATCTTCGTCGCGTCGATCATCGTGCACCTGATGCGGGTGTTCTTCACCGGCGCGTACCGCAAGCCGCGTGAGGTGAACTGGCTGATCGGGGTCGGCCTGCTCATCCTCGGCATCCTCGAGGGTTTCGCCGGCTACTCGCTGCCGGACGACCTGCTCTCCGGTACCGGGCTGCGGATCGCGGCGTCGATCGCCCAGTCCATCCCGATCATCGGGACGTGGGCGTCGTTCATGGTGTTCAACGGCGAGTTCCCGGGCGCGAACTTCCTGCCGAGGCTGTACGTGGTGCACATTCTGCTGGTGCCGGGAGTGCTGCTCGCGCTCATCGGCGCCCACCTGGCCATCCTGTGGCAGCAGAAGCACACCGACTTCCCCGGCCCGGGCAAGACCGAGCACAACGTCATCGGCCACCGAGTCTTCCCGATCTTCGCGGTGAAGTCCGGCGGGTTCTTCATGATGACCTTCGCGATGATCGCCCTGCTCGGCGGTCTGGCGCAGATCAACCCGATCTGGATGTTCGGTCCGTACGACCCGTCGATGGTGTCCTCGGCCTCCCAGCCCGACTGGTACATCGGCTTCCTGGACGGATCGACCCGACTGATGCCGCCGTGGGAGTTCCGCGGCCTCGGCCACACCGTTCCGGCGGTGTTCTGGCCGACGGCGGTGCTGCCCGGCATCCTGTTCACCCTGTTGGCGATCTGGCCGTTCCTCGAGGCCCGGTTCACCGGCGACACGAAGTCGCACAACCTGTTGCAGCGGCCCCGTGAGGCGCCGACCAGGACCGCCCTGGGTGCGATGGCGATCAGCTTCTACCTGGTGCTGTGGATCTCCGGCGGTAACGACGTCATCGCCAAGACCTTCAGCATCTCGCTGAACGCGATGACCTGGGCGGGCCGCATCGGCCTGCTCGTCGTCCCGCCGATCGCCTACGCGGTGACGAAGAAGCTCTGCCTGAACCTGCAGGACAAGGACGCCGAGATCGAGCATCACGGCATCGAGACCGGCATCATCCGGCAGCTGCCCAACGGCGAGTTCGTCGAGGACCACCGGCCCAAGCCCGAACCGGTCCCCGACTATCCGATGGTTCCGACCGATCGGTATGCCCTGCCGGCGGCGAACGGGCACGGTGACGGTCACGGCACCGGCATCGCCCGGCGGGCAGGCAAGGCCGTCAGCGGCTTCTTCGTCGAGGAGAAGGACAAGGAGCCGGAGGCTCCCGGCAAGCACTGATCCCCACCTCACGCACGGCTGTACCTGGGCCGGTGTCGGCAGCGGAACCCCGCGTCGGCACCGGCCCAGATGCTTTGTCGGCCCGGTGAACCGGCCGGCTGTCGTCGTCGACCGCGCCGACGAGCCGGATGATTATTGACGGTCGGAGTGGTTCGGCTTGCGACCTCGGCTCTGGCCGGGCGGCGGTCCCACCGGGACGGGCGCCGGCCGCCCGGCGCCGAGGGCGTCGGTGGCGGTTCGGGTCAGGGCCGCGTAGCGCTGGGCGGCCCGTTCGGCGCCGAGGGCCGGCCAGCTCCACTCGCCGTCGAGCCGGACGAGCCGCACCCCTGGCCCGGCGAGCCAGTGGGCGAGGCGCTCGGTCTCGGCGACCGACGCACAGGGAGCAGGACCGGGCCGGGGCACGACGGTTTCGGCGCTGGCGACCGCCGCGTCCACCCAGGGGCGTGGATCGACGCCGCGGTCGACCGTCACCGCGGACACCAGCCGGCCACGGCGGATGACCGCGAGGTCCCAGCCGGCGTCCGCGGTCGGCGCGGCGGCGACGAGCTCGGTGATCCCGGTGAGTGCGGCCAGCCGTTGGCCGCGGGCGGCGGCGCGCACGAAGCTCACCATCCGGTCACGTTCGTGGGCGGCCTCCTCGTAGCGCCCCTCGGCGGCCAGCCGGTCCATCCGCCCGGTCGCGGCGTCGATGACCGGGGTGGGGTCGCCGGTGATGGCGGACCGGGCGGCCTGAACATGACGGGCGTAGGTGGCGACGTCCTCCCGGCCGTCGCATGGCGCCCCACAGCGGCCGAGGTCCGCCAGCGCACAGGCGGGTCGCTGCACCCGGGGACTCAGCCGCCCGGTGCACTGCCGTAGCGGCACGGCGGCGAGCAGCGCGTCGGCGGCATCCTGCGCGTCGCGCACACCGGCGAACGGGCCGAGGCTGGTCGCGTCGACCCGCAGGTCGCGCACCCGGGACAGCCGTGGGAACGGCTCGTCGGTCAACCGCAGGTACACCGCCCGCTCGGGATGACGCGAGCGACGGTTGTACGGCGGCTTGTGCTCGGCGATCAGCCGCAGCTCGCGAACCTCCGCCTCCAGCGCGTGCGCGCAGCTGATCGCGTCGACCCGCTCGGCGAGCGCGACCATCTCGGCCATGCGGGTGCGTGGCTCGCTGGCGGTGAAGTAGGTGCGCACCCGTTGTCGCACCGAACGGGAGGTACCGACATAGAGTGCCCGGTCCTGGACGTCGCGAAAGACGTACACGCCGGGGCCGGTCGGCAGCCCGTCGGCGAGGTGGCGTTTGCGGCGCTGCGCCGGGGAGACCCGGGCGCTGAAGTCGTGCAGCTCCTCGATCGTGTGGACGCCCAGGTTGCCGAGCCGCTCGAACAGCCCGTGCAGCACGTCCACCGTGGCTCGGGCGTCGGCGAGCGCCCGATGGGACGGCTCGGTGGTGCTGCGGAACAGCCGGGCCAGCGACCCGAGCCGGCAGTCGGGGGCTTCGTCCCGACTGATCACCCGCCGGGCGATGCGCAGCGTGTCCAGATGCTCCCAGGACGGCGGCGGGTAGCCACAGCGCTCCAGTGCCATCCGCAGGAAGCCCAGGTCGAACGGAGCGTTGTGGGCGACCAGCACCGCCCCGCGGGCGAACTCGAGGAACGTCGGCATGACCTCGGTCTCGGGGGGCGCTTCGACGACCATCGCGTCGGTGATCCCGGTGAGCACGGACACCAGCGCCGGGATTGGACCGCTCGGACGCACCAGGGTCGACATCTCCGCGAGCACCTCGCCGCCGCGCACCCGTACCGCGCCGATCTCGGTGATCTCCGAGGTGGCCGCGGCGGTGCCGGTCGTCTCCAGGTCCACCACGACGAACGTCAGATCCGACAGCGGTCGGCCCAGCTCCTCCAGACTGGCCTGCCTGGGCCGCTGGCCGGCCGCGCCCGTGGTGGTGGGGACGGTGGGAGCGGGCATGGCGATGGCAGGCGTGGCAGGCGTGGCGGCAGGAAGGGGGTCTGGGCGCACGCGGACACGCTACGACCGACCACCGACAGAATTGCCCGCCCGCTGTCCATTGACTGTCCCTGGTGTGTCCATGGAATACCCGATGTGTCCACGACACGGACCCGTGTGGCCGGCACGGCGAGCCAATGAGTCCCGAATGCGAAATCATGCCCGGGTGGCGTGGTTTGAGACCAACGGGATCCGGGTGGGGCGTGTGGCAGTGGACTGTGCGGATGTGGATCTTATGGTGCGATTCTGGTCCGCTGCCCTGGGATATGAGGTCCTCTGGCGGGACGGGGACGCGGCGGTGCTGCGCCATCCGGCGGGCGCCGGCCCGAAGCTGCTGCTGCGCCCGGGCGCCCGCGACGGCGGCGGCCCGAGCCGGCTCCACCTCGACCTGTATGCCGTCGACGCCGAACGGGTGCTGGGCTGGTTGTTCACCCTCGGCGCCCGTCGGGTGGGCCGGTACGAGGACGACGGGGAACGCGGCTACGTTCTGTCCGACCCGGAGGGCAACGAGTTCCGCGTCATGACCGCCGGCCAGGCCGGCTTCTCCCGTCCGTTCGTCTAGCCTGCAAACGTTCCGCGTATGGGCGGCTACCGCGGGATTCGACCTCTACAGTCGGTGACTGATGGAAGCATTCGGGACCGGCCGGGACGAGCGTGTGTGGATCGAGTCCCGAGGTCGCGGTAGGTAATGGGTCCTTCTGCTGGGATGAAGCGGACAAAATTCCGATTTGAACCCTGTAGAGGGACCGCAAAGATCGACACGCCCGGGTAGGGAACCGACAATGGCGGCACATGGTTATGTAACCGTATGTAATCGCGTGGCCGTTCATGGTCCGGGGGTCGGCGGATCGGCTGCGGGGTGACGGGGGGCGTGAGGTGTCCGCGGCGCCCTGGTCCCGGACGGAACGACGGTAGGGTCGTGGGCCATGCCGAGCGTCTTCACCCGGATCATCGACGGCGAGCTGCCGGGACGGATCGTGTACTCCGACGAGTACACGGCCGCTCTCCTCACGATCGCGCCGATCCGTCCGGGCCACACCCTGGTGGTTCCGCGGGTCGAGATCGATCGGTGGACGGATCTGCCCGATGATGTCCAGGCCCGCGTGTGGGCCACGGCGGCGACGGTCGGCCGGGCCATCGCGCGCGCGTACGAGCCGCAGCGGGTGGCGGTGATCGTCGCCGGGCTTGAGGTGCCGCACGCCCATGTCCACCTGTTGCCGATCGAGAACGAGTCGCAACTGGACTTCGCGCTGGCCGACCCCAATCCCGACCCCACCGATCTGGACGCCGCCGCCGAGCGGATCCGCGCCGCCCTGGCCTGACCTTTCTGGTCTGGCCATGCTGGACCTCTGGTCCTCTGGTCTGGTCCTCCGGCCATGCCACCCGGCCTGGTCGACGCGCCTTGGCGGGGAAACGTGTGGGGCGGCCGACCCGGTCGAGGACCGGGCGGGCCGCCCCACGGAGGCCGTTCACTGGCGCCGATCGTTCAACCGGCGCCGGAGTGGCTCAGAGCTGGAACTTTGCCGGGGTGACGGCAAACAGCGGCTCCCAGTTGAGCACGCCGTGGCCGGGGGGTGCGTCGATCACGACGTTGCCGCGGACCCGCTGGCCGGCCTTCACCGTCGAGGCGGACAGGCGGGGCTCGACGTTGTCGTAGCTGCCGTCGTAGCGCGTGCCGTCCGGGGTCTGGACGTAGAAGTCCGACGGTGAGGCGGAGGTGTCGCCGCGGCTCACCTCGACGGTCACGTTGAGGATGTAGTAGGCGCCCTGGTTCGGCGGGTCACCATAGCTGGTGACGGTGCCGGTGGTCGTGCAGACGCTGTTGAGGGTGATCTTGGCCTCGAAGTCGCTGACCGAGGAGTTGGCCTCGCCGACGACCGTGCCGGCGCCGCCGATGCCGGCGGTGCCTGCCGCGGGAGCCTGCGGGCTGACCGGCACGCAGTTGGACACTCCGGCCGGGCCGGTCGTGGCCGGGCTGGGCGGGGCTGTCGCCGGCGGTACGGACGTCCCGGGTATCGCGGGCAGGCTGAGTGCGGGGGACGGGGCCGGGGAGGTGACATCGTCCTTGCTGTCGCCGCCGCTGACCGCGAGCGCGATCACCACGCCGAGCACGATCGCCGCGACCACGACGATCGGCACGATGATGACCAGCGGATTGCGCTTGGGCGGCTGGTGCGGTGGCTGGCCGGGCTGCTGCCAGCCACCGGGCGGCGGGTAGCCGCCCTGCTGGTACTGGCCCGCCGGGTACTGGTTCTGCTGCTGGTAGTAGTCCGGCCCGTTCGGGTAGCCGGCTGGTTGCTGGTAGCCGGTGCCCGCCTGGTAGGGGCCGCTGCCGCCGGGCGGGTAGGCGCCCCCCTGCGGCCAGCCGCCGGCCTGGCCGGGACCGCTCCAGCCCTGCTGGTCGGCGCCGGGCTGACCCCAGTTCTGCTGGGCCGCGCCGGGCTGGCTCGCGGCACCGGACTGGCCCCATCCGGGAGCGCCGGACGGCGATCCCGGCGACGGCCAGCCCTGTGCCGGGCCGGATTGTGGGCCGGACTGCGGGCCGGCGCCCCACTGGCCGCCGGGGCCGGACTGCCCACCGGCGGGTGGCTGACCGCCGGAGACCGGCGGTGGGGTCTGCGGGCCGCTGGGCGCCTGCTGCGGGGAGGACGCGGAGCCCGACCAGGCGAGCCGGGTCTGCTCATCCGACTGGTCGGGCTCGCTGGCCCACGGCTCCCGGCTCCCGTCACCACCGGGGGGCTGGTGAGGGGGATTCTGGTCGGTCACGATGGTCCTTTCCGGCGCAGCCGGGGCTGCGTATTTCGGAACAAAGCCGCGTAGGGTGCGCGCCACGTCAGGCTACATAAGTCGGCTATCACATGAGACAATGCCCGGCCAGACCCCGGAGGTCAGCCGTGATCTGTGTTGGCGACCCCCGCGAACCCTGTTGGACGCGGCCGATAGGGTGGGTCGTCCTCGTTGTTCCCGCTGGCTCCGGAGTCCCTACGTGCCCTGCTGCCCGGCCGATCGGGCGAGCCGCCGGAAACGCGGTTCGTCCTTGTATCGCTGTGGTCCGAAGGCGGAGGAACATCACGGTGTCGGCCGGGAGCCGACCGTGGGCGCGGTGAGGTCGGAACGTGCCGGGGCAGGGGCGGACGGGTGGATCCAGTCTGGCCGGCCGGGTCCGATCTGGGAGTACATGGTCGCATTTCTAGCGATTTTTCGCAGCTTGTCCGTAGGCGGATCATCGATGGCCGCGGTGCGACTCCCTGCGGTGGGTCCGCGATGAGCGAGCCGCTGCCCGCCCCGGTACGACAGCACGTCGTGGAGCTTGCCGCGCACACCCTCGCCGATCTGGCCGAGGTGGAGGTGCCGTCGTCCCTCGTCGCCGTGCGGCGGTTCAAACCGTCCAGGCGGGCCCGGCTGGGGGCGCTGCCGCTGGCCGCCGCGGTGGACGGCGAGGTGTTCCGGGCCCGGGTCGCGGAGTGGATCCGGCGGCATCATCCCGAGCTGGCCGAGGCGGTCGAGTCGGCCACGGGGCCGCCGCCGGCGGCCCCGCCCGAGAAGGTCGCCGCGGTCGCCTACCTGCTGCGGGTACCCAGC